>JAJRUK010000090.1 GCA_024277835.1 Planctomycetota bacterium
CGACAACGACGCCGTCGATCGTCAGCTCGCCAGTTTCCGCTGAGCATGATGGACACTTCACCCGAATTCGCATCTCGGCAAGCAGCGACCCAATTCGATCACGCTCGGCACGATGAGCAGCTTCGCCCTCGGCGATTTTTTTTGCAAGATTTTTTCGAAATTTTGACGAACCGGCGGTCGCTTGGCTTCTTACGACGGCTTCCGCACGGTCGCGCTCCCGTTTAGTGCGGCCCATGTCCCAACCGGCTGCCGAAAACAATGCGTGGATGCCTTCGGGCAACTCTCCACGGGCTTCCGCGAGAAGCGCATTGTCGAGAACCGTCACAAGCTCGCCCGCTGCGGCGATCGCGGTTTGTAGCTGTTCAGATTTCTTTGAAGTCGGGAGTGTTGCTGTCGCCATCGGTCAGTTCTCCATCAAGTTGGGCGAGCCGGATAATCCAAGCCCGCTCGGGTCGTTCGTTATTTATGCGCGCGTCCGCAATCAGGTATTCGAGCATCACGCGAAGTCGTTTCTTTTCTAGTATCGCGGGCGAACCGCCATTCTTCTCACGAAGTTGAATCGATCCTTCAATCCGCAACATCGGTTCACGAGCGTATAGTTTTTCCACCTCGGGATGGGGTTCTTTCTCCGCAAGCTTTGCTTCTTCAATAACGCCTGTCACCCTGGACCAAGGCTCTCCGCACGCGTAGATAGCCATAAGCACCACTCCAGTGCGCTAGGCGTTGGTTTCTTCAAGCATCGCCAACCGCAACCCCGGATTGTCTCGATCCGCTTTACGAACGGCGTTGAACGGAGCCATACCAGCGGCCTTATTTTCGGCTACAGCAGCCCGCCATGCCGCCGTCGCGTTGCCACTCCAGTCGGAACCTTTACCGTGGGTCTCAATCGGTTCGATCCCAGTGGACGCCTTAGCTCGGCTTTCCAACCGCTTGATCCAGTCGTCTTTCGCTTCAGAAACCGTGCGACCCTGAATCACGCATTCCTCTCGGAATTCTGCGTCGCTGTTGGGAATCGCTCGCTTTAGTGCGACGATCGTCGCTCGCTCTACATCCGTACCAGGCATGACATCTCCTTCGTGTTCGCTATTTCCAGTGCCATTGTCCGGCACTATGTCCAACGCCATCGGTAGGCCGCCCTCTGCCCTTGGCTTACTTGTAAATGGTCCGCTTTCCGCAAGTTCCGACGCAATCCGCAGCGCGTCGTCAAACGATCCGATTCGATCCACCAAGCCCAAACGCCTGGCGTCTTCACCGATCCAGATTTGCCCCGTCGCCCATCCCTCGACCTTCGATCGCGAAACGCCACGCCCAGCCGCAACCGAATCGACAAACAACCGGTGTTGATCCATCACGGAACGTTGCTGGTCCGCGAGTTGACTGTCTGAAACCGGCGCACCAGCAACCCCGATTGCCTTGAACTCCACAGATTTAATCACGTGAACTCGAACCCCTTCGCTCTGGGCCGCCGCACTGGAATCCAAGACAGTTGTATACACGCCGATCGAACCGACGACAGCGCTCGGATTCGCTACGATAACCGTTGCGCTCGCCGCAATGTAAAATGCAGCCGACGCGCAGAGATCATCCGCGTACGCGACAATTGGCTTCTTTTCCGCCGCCGCAGCAATGTCTCGCGCCAAGTCATCAACGCCCTTTGCCGCTCCGCCAGGAGAGTCGATGTGCAGGACAATTGCGGAAACTGTAGGCGAGTTTGCGAAGTCGCGAATGGAGTCGCGCGTTCGAGTTGTCCCAGGGAACCCCGAAAGCGAGCTGCCTGATTTCGTGATTGTGCCCACGATGGGAATGACTGCGACGCCCGCCCCATCGAGCACGTACGGCTCGTCGAAGTCGAACTCCGCGTCCGACTGGTGCTTGGCGCGTGCCGTCTCGACGTGGCTCGCGACGCCAGTCGCTTCGAAGTACCGAAGCAGGCCGTTCAGCTCATCCTCGCGGATCGCCCAAGTATCGAACAGCTCGCCAAGCCTCGGCACAATCGCCCGCACAGTTGGTGGGATTATCACGCTCATGGTTGAAGCCTACTCGGTCGCTCACGACGAATTCCAGAATCTGGACACTTTCGGAAAAAAGTTTCCGGCGGTGGATCGCTCACAACCTTGACCGTCGACTCGCAGCACTCGCAACGCGACCATCGCAGGGTGGAGCCATCGCCCTGCCGTTTCGTCTTGAAAACTTTCATGAACCATGCTCCGCACACCGGGCACGCTGGCGGATTCCAAAACACGGTAGGGATCGTCAAGCGACACCCACCTTTGCCAACCGCAACTTCGCCAGCGGATCGGGATACCGGATTTTCGACTCGCCCACGATCTTGTGACATCGGCGACACGCCGAATACAGGCCGTTGTCGGTGTCGTGGCCTTCCTTCGCGCAAACCAATTCTCGCTCGCTGGCCGTTCGCCGATCCTGGCCGTTGACCGTTGACCGTTGGACCGGCTGCCCAAGGTTGGGTGAGAATCGCGTGTACCCACCAGCGATCGCCGTGTCGATAGCCGCGAGCGCTTCACTTTCCCCGGCGTCAGTGAGTTGTCGGAGCTGCAAGGCGGCAGTCATGTCAGTAAGCGGCTGGCCGCGACCTTCACAGTGCTTTTTCCAGACAGAAAATCTCTCTCTCAACTGGCCGCTGCAAATCGGTGCTGATGGTGGTGTTGCGACCTCGCTTGATAGAGAGGTCTGTTCTGAATACTGGTCTGTTCTATGCGCACAGTTCTGCGCCCCTTGATCTGCGCCCCTTAACCTGCGCCCCTTAACCGTCTTCGGGGCGCACGGTTCTGCGCCCCTTACGCTGCGCCCATTGGCGTCTTTAGGGGCGCACGTATCTGCGCCCCTTACGTCTCTAGGAAGCAGCGTGTAGACATTGGTTCGGTGACGATAGTCTCCGCCGCAGGCGCGGCCGGCGTTTAATTCCACGGAAAGAACGCCATTCTTAACCAGCTTGGTTATGGCGATCTGGACCGCACGGACACCCTTGTTGCACCCGCGAGCGATCGCCCTCTGTGACGGATCGCATTTGAGCGTTGTCCGATCGGCTCTGGCGAACAGGTATGCACCGACGCGCGCGGGCGAGTCACCAACATTGAGTCGGAGGACATCGTCGAGCCAGCGGAAACGCCTGGCGTCAGCCACGGTTGCCCCCTTCCGAATCGTTCGCGAGAACCCACACAACTGCCTGACGCCCGGCCGGCGTTGGACGAGTCCGACCAGAATCTCGGATCAGCCCACGACGCTGGAGGGATTGGCGGCGAGGTCGTTCGGTGTTGCCTTCCAAGCCGCAGCGATTCTGCAACTCAGCGTCGGTAGCTCCACGCGGACCAGCTTCACGCAGCGCTACGAGAATGAGCGCCGCCGCGCCGACCGGCGCGCGGGCTGCCGCATCGCGCGATGTGGAAGAAAACGCCACAGCGGGGGCCGTGTGCGTCGCGGGGGCAGCGTGCGCAAACATTCGGAATTGCCCGGTCGCATCCTTGCGGGGCGCGGCGGGGGCGATAGACTCTTGCATAACGAAACGCCTTTGCCGGTGTGCTCGCCGCCCGCTTGCACACCGGCCCTTTTTTACTTCGTGCCAACACAATCCGAAAGAAACCGCTGAACGGTCGATTTGCGCCATCGCGCCGACTTCGTACCTGGTAGGTATCCGTCCGGCTCGGGGATTACTTCCATATCCCGCATCCGACGAAAATGCCGGGTTGTCATGCCGAGCAAATCACGAAACTGCTTGACCGTCAGCACGGGGTCCAAGTCGTGTTGAATAGTTGGGGTGTTTGTTGCGATCATCAAAGCATCTCCGAAGAGCCATAAGTGCGATGACACCCTTTGCGTCATTGCTTGCTTTGAGTATTCACGCGCGAATGGTGCGGGGCAAACCGAATCATACCGAATCACCTGATTCGGTATACGGTGGGGCTACTTGGTGCGAGGTCTCCACTTCTTGATGCATTCAAGCACCCAGTCGATAGGGTAGTAAACCTCGGAACTTTGAGGGTCGACTTCTGTGTCAGGATTGTCCCTTGTTTTCCAATCTTGGAGTGTAGTTGGCGGAACTTGTTTCCCGGTTTCTGGGTGAGCGTATTTCGCAGAATGACAGATTTCTTTTGTGCCGACCATGTCCGGGGGTGCCGACCAATCACTGGTTCCCGGTGCCGACGAGGTCGTACTCACAGTTTCCAGCCTCTTGACCAAAACCCACGCCGCATTCCAAGCCTCATCGCTCGCGACCTCGAGGTTGCCGGCAAGATTCCAAAGCGGCGTCGAGTCGATCCCGCACCGCTCCGCGGCGGTGGCAAGCCCGTCGATGACCGGTCGTAGTTGTTGCTCCAGGGTGGCAATCTGAATCGCGACAACGGATTCGTTCCACCCTTCTGTACGTACTGCGCCGAGCATTAACGGCCACAACTCTTGGATGGTTTCGTACCAATCCTCGCAGAGTTTCTGTAATTCGTCAGACATGTTCACCAACCTTCCACCCGGGCGGCCTTGGGGCGCGTGGAAGGTTGGTGACAAACCACACGCCCCGAGACCATCGCTCACCGTCGCGAGCACCCGAGATTCTAATCCATCGGTCCACGTGGCAAAAGCGGACAAATCCCCGCAATCGCTTCTGCCGCGTTTTCTCGTCCCGGAAGCCTAATCGCTTACCCGCCCTTCGTCGGTCGCTGGAGGCGTCGCGGAAACACTCCCCTCGAGCATCTCTGCGAGCCGCGCGAGCGCGTCTTCGTCGAGCTTCGAAACAGCGTCGAGGATTCGCTTGCGTAAGCTGTGCGTAAGCGAAGCGCAGCCGCGATCGTCTACGCCATGCAACTCGTTCTGGGTACACGACTTACCCGCTTCCGATTCTTGCAGACGGGAGGGTTCGAATCCCTCCCGCTCCGATTCATTCATCTCCGAACTCGACTTCGATGCAAGCTACAGGGCAGGCGTCGGGCAGCCCGGCTTTTTCCAGCGCTCCCAAGCGGCGAGAACCTCGGAGCTGCCGCCGGCAATGACGACCTCGTTCCACCTGACGACTGACTTCGCGAGGATCGGGGCAAGCGGAATCGCGGAAAATGAATGGGCGTGATCCGGTTCGATAATTTCCTCGATCGAAATCGCTCGCGAAGCATCCGCAGGCAACGCGCGGGCAACATCGCGAAGATTCAACCCGACACCCGTGACCAGCGCACGAATCTGGTCGCGCTCGACGATCGACTCAACCAGAATCCCGCCGAGTTTCGCAGACCCAACGTATAGATCGTTGATGGGCTTTAATGTGACATCCAATCCGAAATGTTCATGAAGCACTTCCGCGCACGCGACGCCCGCGGCGAGTGTGAAACTCTCGACTGATAGTGCTGAAGGATCAAGGCCCTCGCCGAAGCGCTGAACGAGCGAAAGATAAAGACCCGCATCGCGCGGCGACACCCAATGTCGCCCGCGACTTCCCTTCCCCGCGGTTTGCTCGCGGGCCATCACGTATGCGACGCCTGCAATCTCACCACGACCAAGCAAACGCTTGGCCTCTTCGTTTGTGGAGGCTACCGTATCGAAGTGAAAGGCTTGCATCGGCGGAATTCCAAGAAAGCTAAGCTCCGTCGCCCGCGCAGCTCCCATGCATCCGTCGCCACTGCGCACTTGGAAGAGGTCGATTCAGCGCATTCGCAATAATAGATGCGGCATCAACAACCTTCGCAAGATCAACATCGGACTGACCCGCCAGCCCCGTCCGAATGTTCATCCGATCCAGAAGATACACCAGGTCTTCAGTCGCGAGATTCCCTGCCGCACCGGGCGCAAAAGGACACCCACCGAGTCCGCCCGCGGATGCATCAAACGTAGCTACACCAAGTTCCAAACCAGCAACAACATTCGCGAGCGCCGTCCCGTACGTATCGTGAAAATGAAGAGCAATCTTCTCAGCAGGAATGTTTTCCAAGACAAAACCAACCGTTTCGCGAACGTCGGTTGGCGCAGCCGCCCCAATCGTGTCACTGATCGCAACCTCATCAACGCCGGTATCTAGGAGTCTCGCGGTAACATCGCGAACGCGCTCCTTTTCGATTTCCCCCTCGTAAGGACAAACAAAACACGTCGAAACGTATCCCCGCACGCTTAGGCCAGCGCCTGTCGCCCGCTTCACAATCGACGCGAACGAAGTCATCGACTCGTCGATCGACATACCGATGTTTTTTTGCGTGAACGTCTCGGAAGCTGCGGTAAAGACCGCGATGCGCTTAACCCCAGACTCAATCGCTCGATCCAACCCCTTTTCATTCGGAACCAGTGCGGAAAACGTCACATCCGCGGCGTTTGGAAGTTTCGCGATCAGTTCCGGCGCGTCAGCGAGCTGCGGAACACGCTTGGGATTCACGAACGACGTAACTTCAATCTGCGATAGTCCCGCATCGACGAGTCTTCGCACGAATTGCAGCTTGACCTCGGTCGCAACCGGAGTCGATTCGTTTTGCAACCCGTCGCGCGGACCGACCTCGACAATTAGCACGCGATCAGGAAGCATCGTCCGCCTCCGCCACGTCGAGCGCCACGAGCACCGTCCCCAGCGGAACAAGCTCGCCCACTTTGCATCGAACGTCTTTGACCGTTCCAGCCGTCGGCGCGGAGAGCGTCATTTCCATTTTCATGGACTCAATAATGACAAGGGGCTGATGGGCGTCGAAAGTGTCACCCGGTGACACGTTGATCTTCAACACAGTCCCCGGCATGGGTGCGACGATCCGATCAACCGGGCCAACCGTAGCAGCACTGCCACCCCGTCGCCGCGTGCGATCGACGACATCGATTATATGGATCGCCCCGTCCAACCAGACATGAGCTTCGCCGTCGCGAATCAGAACATGATAACGATGAACCTTACTCCCAACCTTTAGCCAACCCGCACCCGGACCCGTACGCTCAACCTCAACCGGAATCGACGCCTCACCAATTCGAGCAACGTAGGCGTCTCGTTGGTCGCGGTCGGAGTCCGCGCGCTCGAGCGACACCGCAACAGGTTCCGCCGCACCAGCGGGTTGAAGGCGAAATTTCTGCATCTAAGCGCCCCTCCACGCATCGGCAGATCGCCACGGTGCATCCGTCAACGTCGCGGCATGACCATGCTGCCCCGCTCGCGAAACGCTACGACCGTTCTCACGAAGAGCAACCGCAGCCGCAATCAACACTTCATCGGGCATTGGCGGCGCTTCGTCACGGCCCGCGCGCGTCGCGGCGATCGAATGCTCTTCAAGAAAACCCGTATGTATATCCCCGGCAAGAAAGTCCGGATGATCAATCAAATTCCTGAGAAACTCGATGTTCGTCGTCACGCCAAGCACAACAAAGTTGTCCAGCGCAAGCGCGAGTCGTTCCATCGCTTCGCCGCGCGTCCGACCAAAGCAGATCAACTTCGCAAGCATCGGGTCGTAGAAAACCGTCACCTCGCTGCCCTGTTTCACACCGGAATCGACGCGAATGTTCACACCCGCGGGCGGAACGTAGCACGCGATCGTCCCCGTCGATGGAAGAAAACCGCTGGCAGAGTCCTCCGCGTAAATACGAACCTCAACCGCGTGACCATCGGGCGTTAACTCATCCTGCGTAAACGGAAGCGACTCGCCAAGTGCAACCAAGACCTGCGCTCGCACCAAATCGTATCGCAGCGTCATCTCCGTCACCGGATGCTCGACCTGCAACCGCGTGTTGATTTCCAAAAAGTAGAACTTCCCGCTCTCATCAAGAAGAAACTCGACGGTTCCTGCGTTCGTATAGTTGACCGCTTTCGCGGCTGCGACCGCTGCCTCGCCCATGCGCTTTCGCAAATCATCCGAAAGCGCCGGCGAAGGCGTCTCTTCAACGATTTTCTGATGACGTCGCTGGATCGAACACTCACGCTCGAACATATGCACGACATTCCCGTGCGAATCGCCGAAAATCTGAAACTCGATATGACGAGGACGCTCGAGGAACTTTTCAAGAAAGACCGTCGCGTCGCCAAACGCAGACTTCGCCTCCCGCCGGGCAGCTTCTAACGAACCCGCGAGATCCTTCTCGCTGGTAACAACGCGCATCCCCTTACCCCCGCCCCCAGAAGCAGCCTTGACCAACACAGGATACCCAATCTTTTTTGCTTCATTGGCGATCCCCTTGGCATCAAAGCCCCCTTCACCCGACCACCCCGGCACCACCGGCACGCCCGCCTTTTCAAGCGTCTTTTTTGCAACGATCTTGTTGCCAGTCGCGCGCATCACGTCGGCATTGGGGCCAATGAACGTAATCCCCGCCTTCACGCACGCTTCCGCGAACTCCGGATTCTCCGAAAGAAATCCGTAACCGGGATGAATCGCATCGACCCCGTGCGACTTGGCGATCGCGATGATCTTGTCGCCGCGAAGATACGTCTCAGCGGCCGTCTCACCCTCAAGCGGATACGCTTCGTCCGCACAGGCAACATGAACCGCCGCTCGATCGGGCTGCGAATAAACCGCGACAACAATGATCCCCATCTCGCGTAGCGTCTGCGCAACGCGAACAGCGATCTCACCTCGGTTTGCGATAAGTACCTTCTTGAACATCGAATCCTTGAACAGTGTGGCACCGGTTTGTAACCGGTGCATCAGGCGACCAATCAGTCCCCGTCGCGACCATCAACCCAACTCGGTGTTCGCTTTTCCAAAAACGCCTTGAGTCCTTCCTGACCCTCTGGCGAAACGCGAATACGAGAAATGCGCTCGGCTGTCTTTCGCTGAAGATCGTCCCACATCATCGCACCGACTTCGGTCAGAATCTCCTTGCAGTTGACCAGCGCGAGCGGCCCATTGCCTTTGATCTGCTCACACTTCTCCGCGACCCACGCATCCAACTCCGCCTCCGTCGCAACCGCCTGCGAAACGAGTCCGATTCGCTTCGCCTCGACCCCATCAAAACGCTCAGCTGTCAGCGCCAACCGCCGAGTCGCCCCAGGCCCCAGCTTTTCCATCACAAACGGAGAAATCATGGCGGGCACGATACCGAGCTTCACCTCACTCAGCGAAAACTTCGCCTTTTCAATCGCAACGCTCATATCGCAAGCAGCGACGAGTCCAACCCCTCCGCCAATACACGCCCCATGGACACGAGCGATACTTGGCTTTGGGCAATCGCGAATCGTCCGAAGCATCTGCGCAAAGACGTTCGAGTCGGCGACGTTTTCCTCGAAGGAATAGTCCACCATCCGCTTCATCCAGTTCACATCTGCCCCTGCACAAAACGACCTGCCCGTCGAGCGAAGCACAATCACGCGAACCGAGTCCGTCTTGCCCAAGGCCACAAACGACTCAGTCAACTCCGCCATCACGACTTCGTTAAACGCGTTATGCAGGTCAGGCCGATCGAGTGTGACCGTCGCGACTTGATTCTCAATGGAGCTATGTACAAATTCAGGCATGGAGAAAAACTTTCTGCGTTACATGCGGAACACACCAGAGCGGCGCTCCGGAAACGGTGCGTTGAGCGATGCCGCGATCCCAAGACCGAGCACCGTGCGCGTGTCCTTCGGATCGATCACGCCGTCGTCCCAGAGTCTCGCCGTGCTGTAATACGCACTGCCCTCGTGCTCGTACTTGTCGAGGATGGGCTGTTTGAACTCATCCTCCTGTTTCTTGGTCATGCGCTTTTCGCCCTTGGCGGCAAGTTGGTCCTGTTTGACCGTCGCGAGCACGTTCGCTGCCTGATCGCCGCCCATCACCGATATCCGAGCGTTGGGCCACATCCACAAAAAACGCGGAGCATACGCCCGACCGCACATCCCATAATTCCCCGCGCCATATGACCCGCCAATAATGACCGTGAACTTCGGGACGGCAGCGTTCGACACAGCCGCGACCATTTTCGCACCGTCTTTGGCGATCCCGCCCGCTTCGTACTCTTTGCCGATCATAA
Source organism: Planctomycetota bacterium (assembly GCA_024277835.1). Taxonomy (GTDB): domain Bacteria; phylum Planctomycetota; class Phycisphaerae; order UBA1845; family UBA1845; genus JAJRUK01. The sequence goes on from JAJRUK010000090.1 coordinate 9,904, forward strand.
ACCCGGTGATATTCTGCAAGAACACCAGCGGGATCCCGCGCTGGCTACAGATTTCGACGAAGTGGGCAGCCTTGAGCGCGCTCTTGGAAAAAAGCACGCCGTTGTTGGCGAGAATCCCGACGGGGTATCCCCATATGTGTGCAAATCCGCACACGAGCGTCGTTCCATAAAGCGATTTGAATTCATGAAAACGGCTGCCATCGACGACACGGGCGATCACCTCGCGAACGTCATAGGGCTTCCGCTTATCCGCCGGGATGATGCCATAAATCTCTGCGGGATCGTAGGCCGGGTCTTCCGACGCGAGCATCTCCAGCGTCGCACCCGGTTTTCGGTTGAGATGTGCGACGACGCTCCGGGCGATCAAAATCGCGTCCTCATCGTTCTCCGCAAGATGATCCGCCACGCCCGACTCGCGACAATGAACATCGCCCCCGCCAAGCTCCTCCGCCGTTACTTCCTCACCGGTCGCAGCCTTCACCAGCGGCGGACCGCCCAGAAAAATCGTCCCCTGATTGCGAACGATGATGGCCTCATCGCTCATTGCCGGAACGTACGCCCCACCCGCGGTACACGACCCCATCACCACCGCGACCTGCGGAATCTCAAGGGCTGACATCCGCGCCTGATTAAAAAAGATGCGCCCGAAGTGCTCCTTGTCGGGAAAGACTTCGTCCTGAAGCGGAAGAAACGCACCGCCGGAGTCAACGAGGTACACGCAGGGCAGATGATTCTCCTGAGCGATCTCCTGCGCCCGCAGGTGCTTCTTGACCGTCAGAGGATAATACGACCCGCCCTTCACCGTGGCGTCGTTGGCGATAATCATGCACTGACGACCTTCGACCCGTCCGACGCCGGTCACAACGCCGGCGCTGGGTCCGCGGTTGTCGTAAAGCTCCCACGCAGCCAGCGTGCTCAGCTCAAGAAACGGACTATCGGGATCGATGAGTTGGTCGATCCGGTCGCGCACGAACAGCTTGCCTCGTTTTTCGTGACGAGCAACCGCGGCCTCTCCGCCGCCCTTGCGAATCGTCGCGGACCGCTCGCGCAGTTCGGAGACAAGCCCCTCCATCACCTTGCGGTTCTCCTGAAACTCAGGAGCACCGGTCACCACTTTCGATTCAATCAGGTCCATAGCACCCGCTTGTCCATAAAATCCTGGTCGCCCCCTGCACGATCGCTCGCGTGCGTTATGCCAGACGAGTTGGCGGATAGTCTACCGGACGCACCGAAAAACGAAACTGCACCCGAGTCCGTCCAGGTTATCGCCCCTTGGAACGCGCTTAAACGCTTCGTAATCGCACGCTCGTTGCGATGGTTGATTGGCCAGACCGTGTAAACCACCGAGAAAACTGCGGGTTCGAGTTTGCCGCACTCGCGCCGCGTATCCTAGACTAGGGATGCACCGGCTGCGGCCACCGCCGTAACGTGCGTGCGGAAGAAGCAAAGTGCGTCGGAAGGTGAAACGACCCGACGGCGAGGTTGGAGGGAAGGGGAACAGGCCATGCGCGGAAAGTCCGCACACATACTCATCGTCGATTGCGATTCGCAATCCACGCGACCGATCAAACGTCACCTCAGCGCCGCCGGCTATCGCGTCTTCAGCACAAGTTGCGGTACGCGAGCGCTTCGACATTGCGAATCGCAACCACCCGATGCCGTCATCATTGACATCAACCTGCCCGGGATGGACGGTTTTGAACTCTGCGAGAGAATCCGATGCGACCCCTTTCTCGCTGAAATCCCGGTGATTATGCTCACCCATCCTGGCAACGAGATGTCTCGTAGTTACGCGGTCCAGATGACCGGGTACGCCGGCGGAGACTTTTTCCTCGCCAAACCTGTCGATCCGGCTGTCTTGTTGCGACTGCTGAAAGACGCGGCCCGTGAACACGTGAACCCGCTTGATTCCAAACCGCGGCGTTTCCCCACACAGGTCGTCTGGCCAACGCGCCGCGCAGCGGGACTCACGCCCGCGTAACGCCCACCGTCCGAGAAGTTCGCCGCCTGAGTCATCCCAGTCCGCCGTATCAAGCGGCCCCTGAAAGAACACGATAGTAAGACGCCGGCAAGGGTTCGGGGGATACTGGAGGCACATGCGCGCCGATCGCACGTGCCGGAAACCGATCGAACAACATCATGGCTGGTGTCATTACAGAGAAAGCAATCAAACTGGTCGTGGAAAAGTCCGACGACCTCCTGTCCGCAACGATATCTGTCCAACCCGGCGGCATCAAACCGGAGTTCACCACCGAAGACATCGTCTCGGCCCTGGAATCTGAGAAAATCAAACTGACGGACGCCATCCGCGCTCGTGCGACCGAGTTCTTCGAGACGTTCGCGTCGGGCGACATCCCGGATAACTTCCTCATCGCCGAGGGCACACCGCCGCAAGGCCGCGATGAGCTATTCATCTGGAGCGACAAGTACAGCGACACGCAAAGCGACTGGCAGGAGGACGCCCCGGTCGATTTTTATTCGCTCAACAGCATCATCACCGTCGAGAAAGATGACGTCTTCGGCACCACAGAACCACCGATCCCCGCCGCCCCCGGAATGAACATCGAGGGCGAGGCCATCCCTGCGACATGCTCACCAAAGACGCTCAAACTCGACAGCACGATCGTTCGCTCAGCAGACGACCCCTCCAAGCTCGTCGCAGCCATCTCCGGAACAGTCGTGCAAGAAGAAGACAACATCCGCATCGACGAAGTCTTGTTCGTCAACGGTGACGTCAGCTTTGAGTCGGGTAACGTCGATTCTACCGTTGACGTACACATCAAGGGTCGCGTCCCGGATCGATTCGAGGTCGTTTCAAGAAAGAGCGTCACGGTCGGACGCGCCATCGAAGCAGCCAGGGTCAGTGCCGGGCGAAATGTGACCGTTTGCAATGGAATCGCGGCGCGGCGTACGGGGCTGGTGACTGCGGGAGGCAGCATCACCGCCAAGTATTGTAGCGATGCGAACCTCGTCGCCGGGGGCGACATCAAAATCGCCAAGCAAGCAATGAACTCGCAGATGTGTACTGAGGGGAAGTTCCTCGGCGAGGCGGCGAGCATGATTGGCGGGTCGCTTCTCGCCTCGGGAGACGTCCGCCTATTGCACACGGGAAGTCAACGCAACATCGTCACGCGCGTCGTCACTGGGATCAAACCCGAAGTCATCCGTGAAGCAGCATCGATCGATCACAAGATCAAACGAGCAGGCGAACTTGTCGAAAAACTCACGGAAATGCTCAACCACCTCGATCCCGCAGGCGTCGATGCGATCGATGGCGGAACGAAGGCGATCGAAGAAATGAAGAGCCTGATCGCTAAATCGAAAAAAAGCGTCACCGAAGAACAGGAGCGGATGGAAAATCTCCTGGAGGACGTCTATACGGAGTCGAGTGCCAAGGTCTATGTCTCTGGCACGATCTTCTCCGGAACGCGAATACGCATCGGAGACCGCCGAGTCGTCTTCCATCAAGAACATAAAGGCCCCTCGTATATCGAAAAACGAAAAATCGAAAACGTCACGGAACTGGTCGTCGTCAACACACTATCTGGTTCGATAAAGATACTCACGAACGAAAAACGTGACGCGATCTCGCTCCTGGAAGGATTCGAACTGGAAGACGCTCCGACCGCGATGGACAAACCCGTAACACCGCCAGGATGATCGCGCGTTCCACGATTCTCACATCACGGACTCAAGCGATCGATATCATGCTTGGTATCGCGCGAAAATGACGCTACACTGCACCCCCCTATTCGTGGAATCGACGAGTCGGTGAATGTGCAAGATGGAAACGCGCGAAACAACACAGGGCAGCACCGCGGGAACGCGGCTGATTCCTCGCGGTTCCACAGACTTCCTCGAAGCGATCCACCTCGCACTCGGCGTCCCTTACCGAACACCAAACGCCCCCCACGCAGCCGTGACTGAGTTTCTCGACGACGCCGACTTGCGATCGCTCAAGATCGACCCGGTCGCGGGCACGTTCGCGGATGGAAGGCTCATCGCTGCTTCGGCGGGCGTTGAGTCGCCCGGATCGGCAGCCCTCGTGCTCGTTCCGACGGAAACGCCCGACGCGGCGAACGTCGCTCGGTTTGCCCCCTCTGTGAAGAGCGTTTGCGATCACCTCCGCGAGCGAGATGTCTCGCTGACCGAGCTCCTGGCACCCGCTGGCGACAACCCGTGGAATGCCGTCGCAACAGAAGCGGGGCTGCACTACCTTACCGATCTGATCTACCTTGTGCGAGGCGCGGGTTACGACACAGGCCCGGGTGACGTTCGCCGCGACGTCGATTGGACACCGCTCACGCGCGACGCGCAGACACTCTTTGAAGAGACGCTCAGTTCGACGTACGAAGATAGCGCCGATTGTCCCGAACTCTGCGGAATGCGAACACCGAAAGAAGTCCTGGCGGGTCACCGAGCGGCTGGCGGATTCGATGGGGCGCTCTGGTCCGTCGTTTCCCATCAGGGAAAACCCGCCGGAATCCTCTTGCTTGCCCGCCTTCCACGACACAACGCGCTCGAGCTGGTTTACATGGGCGTTTCAAAAGATGCAAGGAAAAAAGGGTTCGCTGACACCCTGTTGCGGCGTGCAGTGGACACCATGCAACTCGAGAGTGCCAACACGTTGGCACTCGCCGTGGACATCCGAAACGCACAGGCGCGCTGCGTATACGAGCGCTGGGGATTCAGCGAGAGTGGACGAAGATCGGCGTGGATCACAAACCCTGACAACACAATAGCTTGCGAACACCCCCCGGACTAACCCGCACCCAAAATCGGCCACCCAGAGCGCGCTCACCACCATGTGGGAAAATTATTTTTTCGCGCCTAAGTACTTGTGATTCAGGAACCACCGACATGTTGCGCAAGCTTAACTCAGAATTAACGGTTGACCCGCCTCATCGCTCACGTTAAATTCATAAGCGTGATGGCGGGAAGCAACACGCGGGTCAAAACGAATCGAAGTCGCCCGCAGCGTCAACACAAACTTCAATATATATCGTGCCCATAACTCATCTGGGCGAGAAGTCTTTTCAGGTTCCTACTCATAAAGGGAGCTCACTGTGATAACGTGCGCGCAGGAAGCCGTTTCGTCTATCGAATCTCGTATCGCAGAGAAGATCGGTCCAAAACGCTTTAACGTATGGTTCAAAAATGCCACACAACTCACACTCACCGACAACTTCTTGCGCGTCAGCGCTCCCAACAGATTTGTCGGCGAGTGGATCGAAAGGCATTTTTCAGACGTCATCCTCGAAGCTGCCAAGGAAGTCACCGAGCAGGAGTACACGCTAAGTTTCGTGACAGACCCCGAACTTGCAAGAACGCTTCGCAAAAAGCAACCAGACCGTCAGGTCGAGTATATCGCAAACAACCCGACGCGCACCGTCCGCGAGTCGCGGCGAGCAGACGGACTTCCCGTCGCTCAGCCACTTCGCGGTACGCTTGATGCGTTCGTTTCCGGTCCGTCGAACCGCCTAGCTTACGCAGCCGCGGTCGATGTTATCGAAAACCCGGGCACAAAGTATAACCCGCTCTTCGTCCACGGCGGATGCGGATTGGGCACGACGCACTTGGTGCAAGCGATCTGCAACGGGTGGGCAGAAAAACACCCGAACCTTCGCTGGCGATACGTCACGGGCGAGGAGTTCACCAACGACTACGTCTACGCAGTCAAAGCACGCGAGATGAGTGCGTTCCACAGTCGCTATCGCGACATCGACGCGCTCGTCATCGACGACGTTCACTTTCTCGCCAACAAACGTGCGACCCAGGAAGGTTTCCTGAACACGTTCAAGGCAATCGACGCCGCGGGCAAGCAGATCGTACTCGCCTCGGACGCACACCCGAAGATGATTGGCCACTTCTCCGATTCGCTGGTCAGCCGGTTCGTCTCGTGCATGGTCGTGCGGATTGAGTCGCCCGACCTTGAAGTGCGGACCAACGTCCTTCGTCGTCGTGCGGAAAAGCTCAACGTCGAAGTCAGCGATGCCGTCATTCGTCACATCGCCGAGAACTTCCTCGCTAACATTCGAGAACTCGAAGGTGCGCTCCTGAACGTCGTCGCCCAGGCGCAAATCGGCGGCGAACCGATCACGCTTTCGCTCGCCGAACGGGCAACGAAGAACCTGATCCGCCAGACGGCTCCGGTTGTCATGCTTTCTGACATTGAAAGCGTCGTGTCGATCTACTTCGGACTCTCCCCGGCTGACCTGCACACGTCGCGAAAGTCGCGAACGATCGCACTGGCTCGCGGAATTGCGATGTACCTCGCGCGAAAGCATACCGACATGAGCTTCCCGGAAATCGGGCGATTCATGGGCAACAAAAACCACTCGACCGTTATCCTCGCGTCGCGGCGGATCGGCAAGATGTTGCAGGACAATGTCCCCGCACAGTGGATGACACCGGCCGGTCTCAAAGAGCATAACCTCTCGAACCTCGTCGCAGACTTGGAAGAGCAGCTCGGCCTCGCTGGTCCCGCACCGCAGGCGGCGGCTCCCATCGAACCGAGAGCAGCCGCGGCATCGTAAGGTAGCCAATGGGGGTCACCGCGACTCTGCGACCCGTTTGCAAACAACTTTACCGAATAGGCCTGCCGGACTCAGTCCAGCGGGCCTATTTTTTTCGCCGCTCATCGCCGACCCTGCGACTGCCGTATCAGCATTGAAAACAGCGGCAAACCGTCCATTATCAATGAAGCCCGCAACAATGCCGAACAACCGGAGATGGACTGCGCGCCCGACACTCAAACGCATGCACCTTTGCGCAAGTCGCGATGGCCAGCCGCCGGATTGATCGCCCTACTCGCGTTCACGCTTTCGGTTCGTCTCATTGATCCGACGGGTTGGCTTGGCTCGGACGACTCTGGATATTTCGCTGCGGCGGAGCACATCCTACAGGGCGAGACCATCCAGCGAGTCCACCATCACTACGCCCGAATGGCCATGATCGTCCC
>JAJRUK010000091.1 GCA_024277835.1 Planctomycetota bacterium
AGGCGGAGATGCTCGTGTGTGGCGTAAGCGACTCTACAGCCGTTACACCCACCTCGGCTCCAAGAACTTCGTCACTGGCTATGCGGCCGACGCCAGGGCGCTCTTTCAAGACAACGCGATAGGCGCGCAACTCAGATCGCACTGGCGGAGGTTGCACGAGGCACTTCAAGCCGACGATTGACAGTCATAGGGGCCGCAGCCGAATAAGCGGAGCGACGCTGCGTGCCTAGCAGGCGCCGCTCGAATTCTCAACCGGTAGCTGCTGGCCTCGGCATCCGTTCGAGGTGGCGTGTTGCCGTGGTGCAATGCGAGCGTTCCCCCCGCCTCATCCACGCCGGATATTAGCCACCCGTTAGGGCATTCCGGCCCCAATCTGCCAGGAAGTGTTTTTGGTCGCCTGTAACTCCTTTGTTTACAAGCACTTACGATGGAGGCGGGGGGAATCGAACCCCCGTCCCGCGACTGCTTTCGGGTTGCTTCTACGTGCGTAGTCGATCCTTTATTTGTCAGGCACGGGGACGCTGATCGACCTGCTTCCCATTGCCTTAGCCAGACTGTTTTCTCACACCGAAACGGTCAGACATCATTTCAGTGCCAGCTCGCTAACGTCGTCGTACCCAATAGCGAGCGTCTCGGGCACGACGGGCTACCTATTGTTAGGCAGCCATGGCATACGAGTTGTTGCCATATAAGGTTTATTGCCAGGGGTTTTACGAGGCCTCCTGACAACCTCGGCACGCCACAATCCCGTCTACTCGCCCGGTCGAATCCAATCGCCCCCGTGAGTACAACAAAGGAAGTGTCCGACAATCGTACCAATCATACGCTGGCCGGTCAAACCGCGCATGGGCCAGATCGCGTGTTACCGATCACTCGACACGCGATCGTTTCAGCAGGCTGACGCAAAACGAAGCTCTTCAATGCGGCGCCGGTTTGTAGCAAGTGCGAGGCGTTGGGGCAAAAATAGTACACCGGATACAGCCAGATAGCGTACCGGTTACAAACCGGCGCCACACCTTTTCAGCAGCCAGTCAGAAGAGCAGATGATACAGGTAGTCGAGACGCCCCGTCGCCAGAAGTCTCGTTCCGGAGAATCGCATCACCTCGCGGATTTGCTTGCGGTAGGACGGATGGTAGCAGTGATTCGGACAATCCTTACACGCGGGCTTAGGTTTCATCGGGCAGTGAGAGCGTTTGACGAAGGCGTGGGTGAGTAGTTTTGTGCAATCAGGGCAAAGAGAAATTTCTTTACAAGCGATCGCATCGACATCAAACCCCTGTATGGCTACCGGTTTTTTTGCAGTCGATGCGTGTTTGCATTGACAATACAGGTCGATGAACCGCGCGAGTGTCTTCAGGTCGCTCCGTAACGTCGGATCCCAAGCGCGCCCCTGTTCTCGGACCCGAGACCGATCGAGGATTGGCAGAGACCTAGCAGGTCTGAGCAAACCAGCGTTGGTTGACGGCAAAAACGACTGAAACATCAGGCTCGCCTTCCTCGGGAACAACCTCTAACAACACTGAAACCGAGTGAGACCCAGCAAATCGCGTGCCAAACGTGGACATCTTTGTCCTGAAATGGGCGTTCTCAGCGGGCGTCGGGGAATTCTCGGACCATAGAGCGATGGTCGCGATCGCGTTCGCCCATGTTCGCGAACGTGGCAATTTCCGGGTAGAGTGGCCTCTGACGGCGGGTTTGGGAACATTACACAAAACGTGACAGCACCAATCGACGACTCCCGCCCAGCGCCACTCCGCGTACTGCTCCCGCACATGCTGGCGGCAGCCCTCACGCAGGCGGTCTACTTCGGTATCGCCGTGATGATGCCCCTTCTTGCCAGAAAGCGATTCGATGCTGACAACTGGCAGACCGTCTTGGTCACGGCCATTATGCCAACATTGATGGTGCTCTCAGTCTTCTGGGGCGATTTTCTGCGACGCGTGCGATTGCGTCGCTACTTAGCGATCCATTGGGCGATTGCCGCTGTTCCACTGGCGGCAGCGGGTTTCGCCGAGAGCTTCTGGTCGCTTCTGTTTTGGTATGGGATCGCCTGTGTCGGGTCAGCGGGTTGGTCGCCGGTCGCGGGAGAATTGCTAAAGGGATTCTACGGTGATGCCAAACGAGGCCGGGCATTTGGCCTGGTCAATACGGCGATGTTCATCAGTTGGACGTGCATTACCCTGGGGATTGGCTACGCGCTTGACGTCAACGAAAACGCCTATCGTGTTTATCTTCCACTCGCCGCCGGTCTCTACGGACTTGGGATCCTGCTTCTTCGCAGCTTGGTCTTAACGACCAACCTGCAGGCGAAGCGAAACCTGGAATTGAAGGAGCCGTTTCAGTTTCGCCGGTTCGTCGAACCTGTTTTGCATATGAAAGAGATTCTTCGGACCGACCGACTGTTCGCCAGTTATGAAATAGCGTTCATGACGTACGGGATCGGTTTCATGATTTGCAACGCGCTATTGCCGGTGATGGCCACCGACAAGTTCGACATGAACTATACTGACTTCGCGCAATCAACGCAGGCGATCTATCCGCTCTGCATGCTCCTGATGACGTACCCGATGGGGCGCGTGATGGATCGACTCGGACCGGCGAAAACGTCGTGCCTCTCGTTCGCGTGGTTGGCGGCTTACCCCATCGCGCTGCTCATCGCCACGACAGTTTTCGGCGTTGGCGTCGCCACCGCGATCTATGGCGCAGCGATGGCGGGCGTACACATCGGGTGGATGCTTGGCCCGGTCACTTTCGCACGGACGCCCGAACGAGTCGGGCAGTACGTCGCGATTCACACGACGCTTGTCGGACTTCGCGGCGTGTTCGCGCAGGGACTTGGTATGTTGATCTACGTGCTGACGGGGCATTTTGGTTGGCCCTTCGGACTGGCGTCGTTGGCGTTCGCATTTGCGTCTTGGCAGATGTGGCGGTTATCCGAGCGCATGAAGACCGAACTGCCAACGCCCGGTTTGTGATAACGCGTCGCGCGGCGGGCGGAGGTGTTTTCATCGCCCCGACGCGGACGGGATGACCTCGAATCCAATTCGAAACGCGTCAACGCCAAGTTCGTTGATCTCCAATCGAACGATCAAGATCGACCCGCAGTTGAAATCGAGACCGAGAAGGGCCTCCGTCGCTTGCGCTGACCCGACGAGCGTTGGCTCAACTGCGCTGTCCGAAGCAACATCAAAGAACCCAGCACCATCGACTATCGCCAAGTTTTCAATATCTTCCGGCTCGAAACTGGCTTCAACAAGGTCGAGCAGGTCTCGCCCGCCGACACTGAAGACCCGCGCGCATCGAAACGAGATTGCGTCGATTTGCGAGTTTGGCCCGAGCGTCAACCCGATATCATCCAGCCCAATCTGCGTCGCGTCCGGCAGGAAATTCGGATCGCCTTGGTCGAATGTCCCGAGGGTTAGCGCCGCATTCTGCTGAGTATTGTTAATAACGATGACGCGTATCGACCCGCGCGAACCAGCCCCGTCGCCGCCCAGCGAAGACGTCGAGTTCAAGAAACCGTCCCCGCATCCGCCCGACGAGAGAACGAGCGAAGCGAACCCATACTTGAACGCACGTTGAAATGAGAAAGTCATCATTGAGAAAACAATCCGGAATACGCCTTGAATCACACTACTCAGAGAACATCGACTCCGCACCCATCAGCCCTTGAACCAACGCGGCTGCATCGGACTCTCAGTGAGTCGAACGATTGTGTGGCAGCGGCATCTTGCCGGTTGAACCACTCGGCAAGAGCAAGCCCACGCTTCTATATAGGCCTGCTACGTCTTCGTGACTTCGCGTAAGGCATTTGTCGCATACGAACCCGGTGGAAGAAAAAACGATAGCTCCAGATACTCACCTCGCTCATCACGACCAGCCGAAACCGCCGCGTCACGCAACGGAACGCGCATGGGGCGACGAGCGCCGTCGAGTTTCCCGCTTCCTTTGCTGTCGATCGAATCAACCGTCAAACCCGACTCCAATAGCACCGCCTGCTCTGTCTCATCGGGTTGACCTGTCGGGCGCTTCATCTTGCGGCCAAAGATCGGACCCGTCGGAGAAATCTCAAACGAATCGCACCGTGGCTGTTCGACTTCGGCATCTTCGACTAAAAAACATGCCCCGTTCGCGTGCTTCCAAGCAACGTCGCCCGGTTCAAGTTTGTCAATCGAGTCTATACGGTCAGCCACAATCCGATTAAACAGCTCGCTCTGAAACGACGAAAGATAGAGCTTCCGCAGCGTATGGTTCACGACTCGCCACGCTTTCTTCGCATCGCGTCCGGTTCGACCGTACGTAACGCAAACAGTCGCCTGTTCCGTAAAGCCACGGCCCGGCCAGGCTCGTGCGGCGGCTTCATAATCGCCCGCGTCAAATAGATCGCGGGCCTTGCGAATCGCATCGTTGTCGAATTCGTTCGCCCGACCGAGCATGACCTGGATAGCTTTGTCGTAGTCATCGCGCAAGATTGCACGGCCGATGACCGCATTGTCGCCGCGCACTCCGAAGCGTTGCGGGCCAAAGTAATTCGGTAAACCTCGCCCAGAGAGAACGTCAACAATCGCACGCGCACGTTCAAGTCCATCACCGCACGCATCGCGTACCCGAACGACAAACTTGTTCCCCGACAGGTGGCCGAGCTTAAGCTTGTTCGTATGCTTCGTGACTTCGAGAACTTTGATTCGATCGATCGCCAGCGACCGAACGTGTTCGACATCCACGTGCTCGACGCTAAGCCACTGCCGCGTCACCCCGTGAGCGTCCTTGAGACCGGCGTACCCGACGTCGCTGGGCTTCTTGCGAAGCGCTCGCGCGATCTCTCGATTCGCCCGTAGCGTCGTCAGTCCGCGTTTTTCAATCTGAAAGTAGACATGCGTTCCACGCCCCTTCGCGTGGTACTGAGAAACTTCCTCAACAACGAAATCTTCGTCGTACTTCTTAATCACCCCGCCTGTTCCCGCGAGGTCGGCTGTCAAAAAAGGCACCGCTAGCTCCATCATCGCCGTAGTTTACGCCGCAAACAGTCCTCTGACAGGGGCAAAAACGAGGATCGACACCTGATATCGCAAAAAACAGTCGCGACAACATGAAGCATGGTAGACGCAAAGTAAAATAGGCGATACAAAGTAGTACATGCTACGTTTCGACGGACCATTGAGCCGGAGGCAGAAGACATGAGGATGTTGCAATGCGGTAAACCCCAGTGGCAGCGAAATCGCTACCGAGTGCCTGGTTGGCGAGTCTTGTCCGCGATTTTGCCGATCTCGCTGCCTGTAGCGGCGGGGGAGCAAGATCCTGACACAAGCCCATTCGCTGCGTGGTTGACGACGTCGTCCGCGCAACCGCTTGAAGGTCCGCTTGTGACCGATCGTCCCGATTTCACGGAAAGCACTGAGACGATTCCAACCGGTCATGCACAAATTGAACTGGGCTATACGTTCACCGTTGATCGTGAGCGTGAGACTCGTGTTCGCACGCATACCGCCCCCGAGCTTCTTCTGCGGCTTGGCGTTGCCAGCGATTTAGAGCTGAGACTTGGTTGGGAAGGGTATGGCTGGTCCGAAACGCGCCAGCCGGCGGAGACGCGGGCGGGTCGTCCGATCCGTACCGAGACGTGGGATCAGGGGGCGAGCGATGTGTCGATCGGGGTCAAGTACAAGTTCGCCGAGCAGGCGGGAAGTTGGCCACACATGGGTGTTATCGTTGCGATCACCGCGCCATCGGGCAGCGCCAATGTGACCGACGGTGATGTTGAACCAGAGGTTGTTTTCCTTTGGGCGTACGACGTCAACGATCGATTTTCGGTCGCGGGAAACGCAGGGGTCGCGGTTTCTTCCCAGGACGGTGATTCATTTACGCAAGGCAAGGCTTCCCTCTCGTTTGGGTATGTTCTTACGGATCGCGTTGGCGTTTACGCGGAGTATTTCGGGTTCTATCCGAATGCGGAACACTCGGACGCCGCGCACAGTGTCAACGGTGGTGTGACGTATCTTGTCAACGATAACTTCCAGCTCGACGCGAGAGTCGGTGCTGGTCTCAACGAAGAGGCGGACGACTTTTTTGCCGGAGTCGGGTTTTCTTATCGCTGGTAGATGGATGAGGCGCGCGCGAAGCGGGCTTAGCGAGTGTTCATTGGATTGTTTGGTTTGATAGAAAGATGATAGGAGTTCCACAGATGCAACGATTCCGAAAAGATGTCAAGGTCGCATTATCCGCAGTGCTCGCGCTGCTCATCTGTACTTTCTGCTCGGGCTGTTCGCTCGGAAGCGCTTTGAAGGACGGCGCGTTCCTTGGTCTAAGCGAAATCGTCAGTCAATTCGTGCAGGGGCTGGCTGGTTGATCTCATCGATTATGCAGTTGGGCCAAACCATCCGCTCTTAGTCGCATTAGCTAGCTGTTGAAGTATTCCCGTTTTCAGGCTGCGTTTAGATTCGGTCCTGGTCTGAAGGACTTGTGACGCGCGATGAATTTTGCGGTCGAAAATTCAACCGATCCAAGCCGATGCGTCACCGAATCGCAGAACGATCGGAATCCCCGCCCAACGGTGAGGATGGCTGCCCATAGTAGCAAAAAACCGCCCATGCCTTCCGTTTGCAGCGTTTTCGGTTTGCCCATGCCGAACAACGAGCGCATGATCACCCCAAGGTTTTTCCCTGCAACGCACATCAGGTAACGTTTCGTCACGTCCTCCAATCCGCGGAGCCAACTCCGTCTCGC
>JAJRUK010000092.1 GCA_024277835.1 Planctomycetota bacterium
GTCGTCGTTTCTTCACTCACACCGACCATGCCCTCGGCCACGCGATGCCAGCGCTGCGGATCGTTCTGAAGTTCGTCGCGGATCAGCGTCAGGATGACGCGCATCTCATCGACGTCTGTGCTGTTCGGATCGGGCATGGTGCCGTCCTTGGCGAACGCGTTCTCCGCCTCGAATCCCATGTGGATCAGCATCGTCGCGTCGCCACCGTCATCGACGATAATGTTTGGGCCTGCGCCTTCCGGGAACGTTAGCGCCTGGTTCGTACACCACCAATATTCCTCCAGCGACTCGCCCTTCCACGCAAACACGGGAACGTCCGTCTTGGCGATCGCAGCTGCGGCGTGGTCCTGAGTGCTGAAGATGTTGCAGCTACACCAGCGAACGTCCGCGCCGAGATCAACCAGCGTCTCGATCAGGACGGCTGTCTGGATCGTCATGTGCAACGATCCCATCAGGCGGGCACCTGCCAATGGCTTATTCTCGCTGTATTCTTTACGAATCGCCATCAATCCCGGCATCTCGTGTTCGGCGAGGATGATCTCCTTGCGTCCGAAGTCTGCGAGTGTGATATCTGCTACTTTGAAATCCTGAACAGCGGTCGTCATTGTGGTCTCCACCAGCTCCTGTCTCGAAAATCCGCCCCCAAAAGCAACCTTTGCATTCCGGTGAGCCTATAATCCTCTCGGAAACTTATACGGTCATCGGCGGATTGTCCAAGCAAAGTCATAAACCGACTGCCAATTCGCCTTAGCAGGCTGTGGAAAAAGTGTGGCACCGGTTTGTAACCGGTGCGATATTTCCCGTTACGGGGTCTAGCACCGGTTGCAAACCGGTGCCACATAGAAAAACTTCGTTTTTCAACCGGCTGCTCGAGATGCTAGAATCCCCCATGCCCTCGGGGGGCGTTGAGCGCCGATAATTTTCTTATGAAGGCGGGAACTTCGCTGGTGAACAGGCGTCCAATCCATCAGAAGGCGGAACAACAGGCAGCCCAGGATGCGCGCCCGACCGTCGCGGAGGACGTCCAACTGATCGAACGCATCAGAAACGGAGAGACGGAGGCTTACGGCGAACTGGTTAAAAAGTACCAGGATCGCCTGTTCAACACCTGTTGGCGGATCAGTGGCCACCTCGACGACGCCAGAGATCTCACGCAGGAGGCGTTTCTCCGGGCGTATGAGAAGCTGCCGACTTTCCGCGACCAGAGTAGTTTTTATACGTGGATTTATCGTGTTGCGGTCAACCTGGCGCTGTCGCACCGACGAACGACCCGTCGAAGACGCCAGGTAACGGGCGACCAAGCGGCCGGGACACAGGCGGAACAGCTCGCCGAGCGTGCCTCGCAGTCGAAGGAGGATGCCCCCGAGCAGGCGGCGGACGAGGCGGAGCTTCAACAGACGGTCGCCCGTGCGCTTCAGGAGCTGGACGACGAGCACAGGGCGGTCGTCGTGCTGAGGGACATTGAGGGGTTTGACTACGCCGAAATCGCGGAGATTCTTGAGATTCCGGCGGGAACGGTCAAATCGAGATTGCACCGGGCAAGGATGACACTGCGGGCGGCGATGCTCCCGACCCTTAGACCGGAGCAGACGTAGTCGTAAGATGAAAGTGGTTAGGCAAGAAAACGAAAACGCAAGTAAGCAAGATCGACCGCGGCAAAAGAGCGCACCCTTCCGTCCCCCCTTTACCAAGGGGGGATCGAGGGGGGTTGCCCGGCGGACCTGGGTGTGGCACTTGGGAGTCATGAGAATCCGATGATCGGTCCCGACCTCGAACAATTTGCTGAAGACCTTTCAGCCTATCTCGACGATGAGCTGTCTCCCGAAGAGCGGCAGGCGGTCGAAGAGAAGCTCCGCGCCAACGCCCAGGCTCGCAAGCTGCTCGAAGACCTTCAGGCGACCTCGAAAATCGTCAACGCCCTGCCCCGCCACGCTGCCCCCGCGTCCGTCGTTGATGATCTCAACACCCAACTCGAACGCAGCGAACTCCTTGCCGGTTTTGACGAAGCCGAGACAACGGTTGTCACCGAACGACCGGGATGGTTCCCAAAACTCTCGATGGCGGCCATGATCGGGATCGTCGCGGTTGGCGGGTGGTGGATGATCGCGGGGCCCGGTTCTTCAACGACGAACCCGGGGCAAAACCAAATCGCACAAGCCAAGAAATCCAGCCCGGAAACAAGCGTCGGAGCGCGTCGCGGTCGCGGTTCGCGAGCGCGAGCAACATCCACGACAACGACCGGCGCACTCGCGAAAACAAAGTCGCTCGATACCGCTGACGTCGAAACGAAACTGGCCGCCGGCGTCGCGCCGCAAGCACTCCGCAAGCACGCCTTCGCCAACGAACCGATCCGTCTCATCGTCCCGGTTCGATACGAGAGCGAACAGGCCAGCGTCCTCGCCAAAATCGCCCAGAAGTTAGCCTCCGCAAACGCGAAAGACCTCGCAACCCAAAACGCGGCGAACCAGTCAACCGCGGGCGCTTTCTTTTATCGCGGAAAGCCCGGTGTGAACTATAAGAAAGGTGCAACGAGGCAGATCCTCGTCCGGGCAACCCGATCGCAGCTCGACGCGGTCCTGCAAGAGGTCAAGGCGTCGAGAAACCCGTCGAGTGTCCGCCTCAAAGCTGGCGCACTGACGCTCAAAGGCTCTCGAAAGGCAAGCGATACGCTAACCATGCTCGCCTCCCCCGACAGCATCAGCGAAACGAACGGCGCAGACCGATCGCGCGCACAAGAGAAGCTCCTCGACGACGTCCTTGTAAGCCTCGGCGTAGATCCCAGTTCCTTCCGCACAACCGCCAACGATTCAACACCCAAAAGCGAACCCGCGTCTTCGCTGGCTATGGGTGACGAACTCAAGAA
>JAJRUK010000093.1 GCA_024277835.1 Planctomycetota bacterium
GGTTTCGACCCTCGGCTCGCATTTTTTCGATGCGCGCCTCGACGACCGGATGATTGGGAACCGCAAAGGGCAACTTCACAATAATCACGTTCGACAAAGCGTCGCCGGGAACATCGACCCCCGCCCAGAACGTGTCCGTACCAAAAAGAACGCTCCGCGGCGTCGTGCGAAACTTCTCCAGCAGCATCGAACGCGGCATGTCCGAGCCATGCACCCACAGCGCGAAGTCGTTCTCTTCGAAGAATCCGCTCAGCGACTCGGCGCATCGGTTGAGCATGTCGTAGCTGGTGAACAAAACAAACGCACGACCTTCGGTCATTAAGACATACTTTTGAATCGCCGTGCATGTCGCCTCGATAAAAGCCGAAGCGTTACTCGGTTCGGGCATCTTCGTTTCGACATACACCGTCAGTTGCGATTGATAGTCAAAGGGTGATCCCAACGACGACGCCTTCGCTTCGCTTAACCCGACGCCCCGCCGGATGTACGCAAACGGTTTTTTCGGATCGGTCGCGAGCGTTGCGGAGGTCAGGATCGCACTTTTTAGCTTGTCAAAGAGGTGCTCTTTCAACACATCGCTGACTGAGAGTGGCCTCGCACCAAGCGTGATTCGTTGACGACGCGCCCCGCCCGCTTCCATCCAATAGACGGCGTCTTGCGTTTTCTGCTGATGCCACTGATCGATCGACACCGCAAGCGTCCTGCACCGATCGGACAAACCGGTCAGCTCCGATTTATTATCCGCGTCGTCGGTTTCTTTCCCCTGCTCGCGCAGTCGCGCGTTCAGTTCCAACAGGTCCGACGTCACGCGCTGTTCGATCGGCGGCGACTCGCGCACGCGGCTGTTCCAGCTACCCTCCTCAAAGCACCAGCTCGACAAATCAGCGAAGTAAGAATCCAGCGACTGATGCGTTTTCTTCAACAGCGGAAGCATTTTCCGCCCCTCCGCCTGACCGAGCACGCCGCGTCCGGTTCGCTGGTTGAATAGCATGTTCAACAAAAAGTGAATCTGCGTATTGGTGACGCCGATCCCCAGATGATCCCCGGCCACACCCTCGACCGTATGCGCTTCGTCGAGCACGAGATAATCGTAATCAGGAAGAATCGACGCACCCTCCGCCCGGATGGCGAGGTCGGAAAACAGAAGCGCATGGTTCACGATCAGTAGCTGCGCCTCGGATGCCTTCTTTCTAGCGCGCTGATAGAAACATTTTTCGTATTGCGGACATTTTCGACCCAAGCAATCATCCCCGTCGCTACGAACGCGATCCCACACGCGGGCGTTTGGTTGACGGGCGAGGTCCGAAAGCGACCCATCCGAGGTGCCATACGCCCAATCTTCAATCCGATGAAGCTCGGACAGCTCGGTCCCCGCGTCGAAGAGCGCCGCCTGCCGCCCGCTCGACCGGGCGAGTCGTCGCAGACCGAGATAGTTCGCCCGGCCCTTCACGAGGACCGCCGAGAACGGCTCTGGAAAAACCGACCGCAGGAACGGAATATCCTTGTGAAATAGTTGTTCCTGAAGGGCGATGGTATGGGTGCTGATGACAACGCGACCACCGTCGCGCGTGACGCGCTGAATCGCTGGGACCAGATAGGCGAAGCTCTTACCGACGCCCGTCCCCGCTTCGACGATCAGATGCTCGCCAGCCTCGAACGCAGACGCGACCGCCTCTGCCATCTCAATCTGAGGCGCACGAAGCTCGTACGCGGGCAGCTTTTGCGCAATGAGCCCCTCACTTCCCAGTATGTTGACAGCCGCCCTGGTCATAACTCCGCAAGCGTACCCCAACCCACCCGCAACGACAATTATCATCGGAACAACGCGCTTGCCCGATTGCGGCGCGTGACCGGCGAACCGATAATGCGTGAAAGGAGAAACGGGGCTG
The DNA here is from genome assembly GCA_024277835.1 of Planctomycetota bacterium. Classification (GTDB taxonomy): domain Bacteria; phylum Planctomycetota; class Phycisphaerae; order UBA1845; family UBA1845; genus JAJRUK01. The sequence continues at coordinate 1,890 of JAJRUK010000093.1, forward strand.
TTGTCTACAAGCAGACGAATAAACAGGATTACAGAAAGTGCCGTTTGGCTCGCGTTCTTCGTGTGGGTTGGCGGTTGCGGAATCGAGCCGCTCGTATTGCTTTCAGAGGAATCCGTGGGAACGATCGACGAGACGCGGTACACCCTTCTCGCCCGTTTCGCGCACATCAGCGACGCGCAAATCGTGGATGAAGAGTCGCCCGCACGACTGACGGCGTTTGCTCGACTATCGACGAGCGCCTGGCGACCGCAGGAAGCGTACTCTCTTCATTTGCTCGACGGGATGATCCGAACCGTCAACAAAATCCACGTTGCGCAGGATAAGATCGACTTTTTAATTCATACTGGGGACTCCACCGACAACGCCCAGATCAACGAAATCCAATGGTTCGTGGATGTTATGGACGGCAAGATGGTGAATCCGCTCACCGGACCCGACAACCGAAGCGCGATCGAAACGCCCGACCCAACGCTCGATCCGCATCGTCCGTTTCTTGCGCAGGGGCTGTATCAAAACGGTATGCATGGCGACGCGCCCACGATTCCGTGGTACGCCATCGCAGGGAACCATGATCTTTTCGCGGTTGGCGTCTTTCCGATTGTGACCGACCTGGTTGGTAATCGTATCAGTCCCCTGCCCGTTGGCAATCGGATTGGCCTCTTCGCACCGGTCGTGCTTCGACCGACCGGGAGCGTCGCATGGGGACCGATAAGCCCCACGCATCCCGGTCCGCCTCCTGAAATTGTACTGCCAGAACGAATCACCCCGAACGCGTCACGAAGATACGCAACGCAACGCGAATTTCTGAACATCCACTTCGCCAGCGCAACCCAACCCGCAGGCCATGGGTTCAACGCCAATCTACCGGGCAAGGCGTGGTACAGCGTATCGCCGAAACCGGGACTGCGACTCATCGGGCTGAACTCATCAGACCCGTGGATCGAAATTCCCCGGCAGGTCTACTCGGAAGGAGCCATCTCTTCGGAGCAGGTTGCGTTTCTAACAACCGAACTCGCCAGCGCCCAGTCCCGCGGCGAAGTCGTTATCGTCGCGACACATCACCCCAGCGATTCATTGGAACTCGGCAACGGTTCGTCTGTGTCCCCCATCTCCTTTCGAGAAATTCTTCGCAGCTACCCTTGCGTCGCGCTACACGTGGCCGGGCACTGGCACACGAACGCCGCGATCGATCGCAGCGGATATGTCGAGCTGATCACCGCCTCGATCATCGACGCCCCTCAGGAAGGTCGCATCGTCGAACTCTGGAAGGCATCCGACGATGTCTCCACAACCGATTGCACCGAGATCGAACTTCGGTATCGAAGCTTCTCGCACCTCAACGCGATCGATATCCCGGATGAATCCCAATCCGCACTCTTCGACGACCCACTGCGTGCGATGCGAGAGGTCGCAGCCCGTCTCGCCAACAGCACATCCCACAACCGAAGCGACTAACTCGAAACGCCCGATAAAAGAGGCAAGACTGCGACCCACTTCTCCAGCTTTCTCCGCTCCGATAAGACACAGTTTGCGACTCTGACAAGCCACGTCCGATCTTGCGATTCCACCTGTACTGTCCTCCCAGGCTGCGATGGCCACGCAGGAACGACGATGAATACGAGTCGGAGAAAGGTGCGCCGCGGGAGACGTCGCTGCGTGTCGGATCAGATACTCAATCGCGCTGCAACTTCCGAACTGCTCGGGTCAACCCGAGCAATCGCTGGTTGAACCCGGTTGTAGAATCAGGACTACGAACGAAAAATGTCGATCGCCAAACTAGACAACCCATCAATTCTTGTTGTTGACGATGACAAGCTGCAGTGTTTGTTGGCACAGCGAATTCTTATGCGCGAAGGGTACGAAGTTCGAACCGCAAGCGACGGGGTCCGCGCCCTCCAATCCATCCTCGAAGATACTCCAGACATTATTCTTACGGACTGGAATATGCCAAATATGGATGGGCTTGAGCTTTGCAGGAATATCCGCGAAAACGAGGTTATACCGTTTGTGTTTGTGATCCTCATCACAGCGGAAGA
>JAJRUK010000094.1 GCA_024277835.1 Planctomycetota bacterium
TCGCTGACGCCCAAGCCGCGATCGACTTTCTGCAACACATTAACTACTACCGGTTCAGCCTCTTCTGTTTGCCGTTTGAAGACTCGCGCCATCAATTCGCAAAAGGCGTCACCTTCGAGCAGGTGCAAGCCGCCTGCGAATTCGATCGTGACTTGCGCGACCTTGTGACCGAAGCCCTCGAAGCCCTCGAAGTCGTCGAACTTGATTTCCGAACGGCTGTTGCTTGCCACTTCGGTGAGCAATACGGCCCATTTGGTCACGTTGCGCCGGGCAACTTTTTCGAGAGTAGGCGATTCGTCCATGCCAAGTGGATCGGTATATTGCGAGATGATGCACGCCGCTCCAGCGAAGAGTTCGTCAAGCATTTCAAACTGCATTATGACGAGTTCCCCGATCTGCCAATCTGGGTTCTTGCGGAGACCCTTTCGTTTGGTGGTCTTTCACGAATGTGTTCCGGCATGCTCAAACGCGATCGAAAAGTGATCGCCCAGCGGTACGGCCTTCAACCGCTTGATTGGTTGTCGTGGCTTCACCATCTGACTTATGTTCGTAACCTGTGCGCGCACCATGCCCGCTTGTGGGATCGCACTTGGTCGATCAAGCCTCAGCTCCCGGCGGCGCGAGTCTGGCAACCGCCTCATTTGCCCGGCAACAATCGTCTATTCGCTACGCTGCTCATTCTGAATTATCTTATGGCCCATTGCCCGACGGTTACGGGTTATGCTGCGAAGTGGCGATCCCGCGTAGAAACATTGATCGACAAACCGCCAGAGGTGACAAACGCGGCTGACCTGATGGGGCTAGCGACAAACTGGAAAACGCACCCACTTTGGAAATGAACGGATAGAATCAACGCATGGCGAGGCAGAAAACGAAACTTGAGTTGACGTGGATTGGGAAGGAGAACCGACCTAAGCTGGAGCCGCGCGTTTTGATTGAGGACGCGGAGAAGTCCTACCACGCGAAGCGCCGCGTTAGCGATAACGACATCTTCGACAACCGCCTGATCTTCGGCGACAACCTGCTGGCCCTCAAGGCGCTCGAACAAGAGTTCGCGGGCAAGATTAAGTGCATCTACATCGACCCCCCGTACAACACCGGGCAAGCAATGGAGCATTACGATGACGGGGTCGAGCATTCGATCTGGCTTTCATTGATGCGTGAACGTTTCGAGATACTAAAGACGCTCCTAGCCAGAGACGGGACGTTCTTCTGTCAGCTCAACGATGACGAAATGGCCTACGGCAAGGTGCTATTGGATGAGGTTTTTGGCCGCTCCAGTTTTATCAATCAAGTCAGCGTGAAGATGAAACAAGTCGCTGGAGCGAGCGGCGGCGGAGAAGACAAGAGGCTAAAGAAGAACATTGAGTACATCCTAGTCTATGCGCGGGACAATTCATCGGGAACTGGGTTTGACACATTCAACGACGTGTTTGAGGAAACAGACCTGCTGGACCTAATCGACGAGATGGAGGCTTCTGGCAAGAGTTGGAAATACACTAGCATTCTTCAGGGAAGAGGCGAGTTCATTGAAGAGAGGATTGTGCTCGATGGCGCTGGCGATCCTATAACAGTCAAGAAATACAAAGGTGTCCAGCGCACAACGGTGTCAGCATTACTCAACAGCGCTGGCGGGCTGACCCGCGAGGCAGTCTACACGGATAACTTCGACGTTCTCTTTTCGGATACGAACGCTCAGACCAGCATACGGACTCGGATCATTGATGAGTTCAAGCGACTTGAGGGTGACGAATTACTTGTAGCCTCATACATTCCGAAATCGGGTCGCGACAAAGGACGCACTGTCGAGCATTATTACATTAGTCCGTCAATACGGCGCGTAATATGGCTCCGAGATTCCGCTGAAAAACGAGGTCGCTTTCTGTTCAAGAAAGAGAAGCTCGGAACATATTGGTCGGGGTTTCCTCTTAATAATCTTACTAAAGAGGGGGGCGTACGTTTTCCCCACGGGAAAAAGCCGGAGTCGCTAATTCAGCGTGTTCTTGAGTTGGCCTCGAATCCCGGTGACCTTGTTCTTGACTCATTCGCAGGCTCAGGCACAACCGGCGCGGTCGCACACAAGATGGGTCGTCGCTGGATCATGGTGGAGCTTGGTGAACACTGCCACACGCACATCATCCCGCGCATGAAGAAAGTGATCGACGGTGACGATCCCGGCGGTGTCACCGAAGCCACCGAGTGGAAAGGCGGCGGAGGTTTTCGCTATTACCATATCGGCCCATCGCTGATCGAGAAGGACAAGTTCGGCAACCCGGTCATCAGCAGTGAGTTCAACGCGGCCATGCTGGCTGAGGCGCTCTGCAAACTGGAAGGGTTCACGTATGCGCCGAGCGAGACGGTCTACTGGCAGCATGGCCACTCGACCGAGCGCGACTTCGCGTATGTCACGACGCAGACGCTTACGTCCGACCAGCTCGCCAAGCTCAGCGACGAGGTCGGCGAGGATCGGTCGCTGCTCGTGCTGTGCTGCGCGTTCCGCGTCAAGCCCGACAAGTTCCCGAATCTGACGATCAAGAAGATCCCCAAGGCCGTGCTGCAAAAGTGCGAATGGGGCAAGGACGACTACAGCCTTGAGATCAAGAACCTCCCGGCCGCCCCTGTTGAAGAAGAGGAACCGGAGGCGCTGCCCGCCAGGCCGCGCCGCAAGTTCGGCAAGGGTAAGAACGACGGTCCGACGCTGTTCGACATGGCGGCGACCGAAGTGAAAGGGGGCAAGTGAGCATGGCTGATATCGTGCCCCACCCCGGGCCGGGCGGTGAATTCTTACTTTACCAGACCGAGGACGGGCGGACGCGCGTCCAGTGCCGCCTTCAAGGCGAGACGCTGTGGCTGACGCAGGCGGGGATGGCGGAGCTGTTTCAGATCGACAAATCGGGCGTAAGTCGCCATTTGAAAAACACTTACGAAACGGGCGAGCTGTCGCCGGATTCAGTTGTTGCAAAATACGCAACAACTGCCGCCGACGGAAAAACGTATCAGGTGGAACATTACAACCTGGACGCGATCATCTCGGTGGGGTACCGGGTCAACAGCCTGCGGGGTACCCAATTTCGCATCTGGGCGACGCAGCGGTTGCGCGAGTATCTGGTCAAGGGCTTTGCCATGGACGACGAGCGACTCAAGGAGGGTCGCACGCTGGGGGCGGACTACTTCGACGAGCTGCTCGAGCGCATCCGGGATATCCGCGCTTCCGAAAAACGCTTCTATCAGAAGGTGCGCGACATCTACAAGCTGGCCATCGACTACGACGCGAAGGCGGAGCAGACCAAGGAGTTCTTTCAGATTGTCCAGAACAAGCTGCACTGGGCCATCACGGGCAAGACGGCGGCGGAGATCATCTCTGAGCGCGCCGACGCTGCGAAGCCCAACATGGGCTTGACAACCTGGAAGGGCGCGAAGGTGCGCAAGGCGGATGTCACGGTGGCTAAGAACTACCTTGACCAGGATGAAATCCGCAGTCTCAACCGGATTGTCACGATGTATCTGGATTATGCCGAATCGCAGGCCGAGCGGCGTCAACCGCTCTACATGCGGGACTGGCGCGAGAAGCTCGACGCGTTTCTGCGGTTCAACGAACGCGAGATACTTCAAGACGCGGGCAAGGTGTCGATGGAGGTGGCCAAGGCGCTCGCGCTGGAGCATTACGAGAAGTTTAGCGAACGAAGGTTGTTGGAGGAATCTCAAGAGGAGACGGATGAGTTTGACGATGCAGCGAAGCGAATTGAAGAAGAAGGCAAGGAGGACAAGCGATGAGCGTGATGCATGTCAACGCAATTAGCAATCGCCTTAGCCTTCGCAAGCCGCAGCGCGATTCGTTGGAGATTCTCGCGCGTATTTGCGATATCGTCTCGCTGGAGAAGGACGCCGACACGACGCAGGCACTTGAGGCGGTTCGATCCGAATTTGCAACGGTCACCGATTTCGAGCGAGATTTCCCGTCGCTCTGCTTCGCGCTGGCCACGGGCGTGGGCAAGACGCGCCTGATGGGCGCGTTCATCAGCTATCTCGTCATGGCGGAAAACATCCGGCACTTTTTCGTGCTGGCGCCGAACCTGACGATCTACAACAAGCTCATCGCCGACTTTACGCCGAACA
>JAJRUK010000095.1 GCA_024277835.1 Planctomycetota bacterium
CCGCCATGAGCGCAAGCACTCCGCAAATCAACACAAACCGCCAAAGCTCGGTCCGACCATCCTCCGACTGCGCATCAAGACCAGAAAGCCCCTCAATCAACTCAACCCGAAGACCGGCGAGCGCAGCCCGCAACTCCGCCTAACGCGCAACTGTCAAATCACTCTCGCGAGCATCCACGTTCACGGCGACCAATCGAACATCTTCCCCGCCGTCGCGCCGCCGCATGACGAATTGATAAAACCCTGCCTCCCCCGTACGATCCCACCGCATCACGAGTCCCTCGCCGTCGCTGGGCGCGGTCGCGGTGATCGGCGCTTCCGGCTCATTCGGATAAGCGGGCGTGCGGACGGAAACATCCGACTCATACACCGATGCATCGAGCGGCAGCACGATCGGCGCACCAACCCATTGCTCCGCCCCGACACGACCTCGATGCGCCACGTAGTTCGCCAGCTCCAAGACAACCGGCACATACGTCGGATGGTCAGGCCAAAGATTCCACTCCTTATCAACGCTGCTGGTCACCACCAAAACGCGCCCAGCACCAAGCGAGCGTTCGACGATGGCAGGACTCTCCTCCACGTCATCAAAGCGTGCCACAACATGCGCAGGTCGCAACGACCCGATGGCATCGCCGTCCCCGTGCTCTTTCGCGTCGTAGGGCATCGACTTATAGAACACGCGAAACGGAATCCGCCCGAGTCCTAGCGGATCATCCTCGCGACCAACACCCCGCAGCGCAGGATGCAGACGATCGACCACTACCAGATGAGCCGGATCCCCCGGACGCAATATCTCGACCAACTCCACCGGCGAAAGACCCTTCCCATCGCGAAAAAGCGTCGCGTTGTATAGCTCCGGATCGACCTGATCCCCAAGATAGATGATCAGCCCTCCGCCCTGCCGCACAAATCGCTCCAGCGGCGCGATCATCGGTTCGACAACGCGATAGACATTCGCAAGAACGACCAGATGAAACTCCGACAGGTTCACGTCTTCAAAACCCGCCTCATCAACAACGACAGATTCCATCCCGCTAAAAACGTCACCCTCAGGCCGAAGCGCCGTCGTAAGAAGCGCCACCTCATCGCTGAACTCATCCGCCGAAGGCTCGCCATTGACGATCAGAGCACGAATCGCCCCGACCACTGGCGCAGCCAAATACCGAGCGTTGTCGACCAGAAGTTTGTCCTCGGGAATACGAACGCGCAGACTCTCGTCACCCGTACGAATGAACTCCGTCTCAATATCAACCGTAACCTGCTGTCGCGGACTCAACGAATCAATCGTCTTCGCCGCCTGTGGCCTATCACCCACCGTTAGCTCAAGCGTCACCTCGCCGCGAGGCTCATCCGAAAAGTGGGCAACCGATGCAAACAGGTGATCCGTCGTCCCGGCCACGACCTGACCCGCGTTAAGACGTAACTCGGTCACGGCGGTGTTGGTCGCCTCATCTTCCCCGAGCTTAATCAAAAAGACTTGCAATCCACGATCATCCGTCACCCACCTCTGAAGCGCAGCCGCAGGAGACTCCGACCCCGATCCAACCCCAGACCCCGACCCCGACGCCCCCCCCTTCATCGCCCAATCCGAGCTTTGGAAATCGCTCAGAATATAGAGCGCAACGTTCAAGACCTCGTCGCCATGATCCAGCGCCTTGGTCACACCCTCAAGAACCTCAGCGAGACTCATCGAACTTTGCGAAACTTGCATCGCCGCTATTCGCTCAAGAATCTGGTCCGTCTGCGCGTCGTCGAGAAAAGCCCCCGCGACCACTGGCTGATCAACCGCGGTCGCGCGAAGGATTGTCACCGTGTCATCAGGCGATTGCTCGCGAACCGACGCAATCACCCGCCGAGCGGCCTGCTTTGCACGCGCGAAAATGGTTTCCGACGGAGCTTGATACCCCATGCTGAACGTATCATCGATCAGAATCACCCGCTCCGTACGCCGCGACCCGCCAAACGCAGAAGCGATGTTCGCAGGACTCACAAACGGTCGAGCAACGAGCATCCCGATCAGGAGAATCGCCAGACATCGCAGCGCAAGCAGAATCCACTCTTCCATGCGAACGCGACGCCGATTCTGTCGATCCGCCGTCAGAAGAAAATCCATCGCCGCCCAACGAACCCGTTTGAAGCGTCGTCGCGCGAGCAGGTGAATCAAAATAGGCGCACTCATCGCAGCCGCCCCCGCACCAACAAGTGCAGGAGTCACAAACGCCGCTAAGATAGGTCCGCTCACTCCGATCGAAATCGCTCCTTCTATCCGCCCCCGCCTTACGCCGTCGCACGCCGACGATGCATCCGAGTCGCCAGAAAAGTACTCAGCGCAACGTCCATTCCCTCGCCCGTATTCAACAGTGCATAATCAATCCGGTTATCCAGACAGGCTCGACGGATGCGACCTAGGTAAGCCTCCAACGCCTCAAGATAGTCGCGCCGAAGCGATTGCGGATCTGTCAGCACACGCTGGTCAACGTCTTCCATCCCCTCAAACAACGTACGCTCAGCAAAGGGGAACTCAATCTCATCTTGATCGAGAACGTGAAGAATCAACACATCGTGCTTGCCGTACGAAAACCGCTGCAAACCTCGAACCAACTCATCCACATCCGCCAAAAGGTCTGAGATCACAACCACCATCCCGCGCCGAGGAATCTGACTCGCAACGCGCGGCAAAACCGTCTTCATATCCGTCTTGTTCCCAGGCCCCGCCGCCTCGATCACATTCACAAAGTCAACCAACGAACTACGACTCGTCGAAACCGGAAGTTGCTTGACAATATCCGCATCAAACAGCGTCAACCCCACTCCATCTTGCTGATAGACCAGCAGGTGCGCAAGAGACGCCGCAACGGTTGCAGCGTAGTCCCACTTGTTCATCCGATCCGAATTCGGATGCTCCGGGTAGGCCATCGAGGCGGAGCAATCCAGAAGAATATGCACGCGCATATTCGTCTCTTCCTCGTATTCTTTGATGTAAAAGCGATCGGCCTTCGCGTAAGCTCGCCAGTCGATATGACGAATGTCGTCGCCAGGCGCGTAGGGGCGATGATTCGCAAACTCGACGCTAAAGCCCTTGTAAGGACTCTTGTGCATCCCGCTCACAAAACCTTCGACCACATGCCTCGCACGCAGCTCAAGTCGCGAAATCCGACTTAGAACATCAGGTTGAAAGTACTTTGCGGATGCGCTCATCGTCGTCCAGGTGAGTCGTATGAGGACCAATCGCCTCAAGCAAATCGTCGATCACGCGATCCGACGTATACCCCTCAGCCTCCGCAGAAAAATTCGTCACGACGCGATGTCGAAGCACCGGATGCGCCATCGCCCGAACGTCCTCCGCCGAGACATGATCCCGACCCGCAAGCGCCGCTCGCGCCTTCCCGCCAAGAATCAACGACTGCACAGCACGCGGACCCGCACCCCACGTTACCATCCGCTTTACGAACTCAGGGCAATCCGCCTCGCCCGGGCGGGTCGCGCGGACAAGATCAAGCGCATGCCGAATCACATCAGGCGCAGCCGGGATCTGTCGAACAAGCCGCTGATACTTGAGGATGTCCTCGCCGGAAAGAATCGGAGCAAGCTCCGCCGCCGACTCCCCCGTCGTACGATCAGCCACCGCGTACTCCTCATCGTACGACGGATACTCAATGTAAATCTTGAACAAGAACCGATCCTGCTGAGCTTCCGGAAGAGGATACGTTCCCTCCTGCTCGATCGGGTTTTGCGTCGCCAACAGAAAGAATGGCAGCTCAAGGTCATGACGCTCACCGCCGGCAGTCACATGCCTTTCCTGCATCGCCTCAAGAAGCGCAGCCTGCGTCTTGGGCGGCGTGCGGTTGATCTCGTCCGCAAGAATCACGTTCGCAAAGATCGGTCCTCGAAGAAACTTAAACTCACGCGTCCCCGTCGCGCGATCCTCCTGAATCACCTCGGTACCGGTAATGTCAGATGGCATCAGGTCCGGTGTAAACTGAATCCGGTTGAACGAAAGATTCAGACACCTCGCGAGCGTTGAAATCATCAACGTCTTCGCGAGTCCCGGAACCCCTTCGATCATGCAGTGTCCGCCGGCGAAAAGAGCGATCAACATCTGATCCAGCACTTCGCCCTGACCAACAATCACCTTGCCAAGCTCAGCACGAATGCGCCGATGAGCCTCACCAAGCTGCTTTAGCGTTTCAAGATCGGCGGCACCACCAGAGAGGCCCGCACCGTTATTATCAAGACCATCACTCATCGCTTACTCCAAAACTCGTTATTTCGTACAACGTCGCCCCCCTCAGTCGAAAACAACCCGCCGTCACCGCTGCATAATCGGTAGCTGATGAAGCGGCAACTGCAACACAACCAGCGCAACCGACGTATGATAAATATCTCCAGCCCCCTGATTCCACGAACCATCCGACCGCTGCACTCCCAACAGAAAATCCCTGCGCACAGGAAAATACTCATCCCAATAGGGATCGGAAGAAATATAAAGTGCTTGCGCCCAGTAGAGATTCGCGTAGAAGTCATGCCCGCCGCCACCGCCGGGGCTGATGTTTTGCTTACAATACGCTACCGCTTTCTTCGCCAGCGGGTTGTCGTACTCACCCGCGTTAAACCAGCAAGCGACCGCCGCCGCCGTGATCGGAGCGCGCGACCCGCCACGCGTTTGACGAAGCGAATAACGAATACCGCCATCGCTGTTTTGCGATGCGGCCAAGTACGCCATCGCGTCATCGATCACGTCCTTGGGAACCGCGATTCCGGCGTTTCGACACGATCGAATCGCCTGCACCTGCGTAATCGTAACCGAACCCTCGTCTCCGCGCGAGTCAGGCCTATAAATCCATCCGCCCTCGGGACTCTGAGCGCGCTGAATAAGCCCAACCCCATTCCGCAAGACGCGATGAATCTGCCGCGCTCGATCAACATCTTCTGTCATCCCATACAACTGACTCAAAAAGAGCATCGCAAAACCGTGGCCATACATCGGACGCGATTCTTCTTCGCCACCCGTGATCAAACCCGAGGGTTGCACCGAACCAAGAAGAAACTTCACGCATCGATCCACCTGTGGAGCGTACCGCCCCTGTGTCGTCGTATTCCCGTCCATCAACAACGCCAAACCCGCAAGCGATGTCATCGCAACAGGATACCGCCCCTGCCCAGCGGTATTCGACCAGGAACCGCGACGTTCCTGCTGACGAGCCAGGTACGCAAGCCCCCGATCGATCGCGTTCTTCGCCTCTGGCGTGATTTCCTCGCCACCCCGCTTCAACTTCGGCGTTTCAGCGGGCGCCGCCACCTGGCCAAGACCGACCGATGGAAGAAACAGACAAACACCCAGCGCAAACGCTCCGAAAATCGCAGAGCGCCGTTCTGTCATCCGTGCTGTCTCTCGAATCACCATCATCAAAGCCCCCCGTCGCCGCCGCCTCGGTTTCGCTCAATCCGAAACGCACGCATGTCGCGACTGGTCCCCAGTATGGCGAACTCGCCATGAATCGCCAAATCAACCTCCACGCGATTGTTCGAGAGTGCCCCGCGTAGCGGCACTTTCTCTCCGAGCGTTGTCCCGGTTCGAGGGTCAAGAAACGCGAGCGACGTTTGCGAACGTCTCTGTGCTCGCTTCCCCTTTACGATTTTCGTCTCCTGAAATTGCACAAATGCGGGAAGAACACCACCCATGATCGGCAGCCCCTCAGAAATACTCGGCACGGCCACAATGTCGTCGCGAAACCAAAGTTGTTCACCGGTTGCAATATCCAGCGCGATGAGCGTCGGAACCCGCGGACTACCGCGTAATGTCTCCACCGCCAAGATGATCGACCCCTCAAAATACGCCCCCGCCATCGTCGCCCGCCCCTGTGGAACCTCGTATTCCAGCAGAACCTCGCCCGTCGCAACGTCAATCACTTTCATCTCGCCGCCGAGCATCCCGATCCCAAGGTGCCCGGGCGCGACCTCGAACACATGCCCCACTGGTTTGGAAAGCTCAATCCGCCAGAGGTCTTTGCCACTCCGCAGATCAATACCGACCACACCCGCCGATGCCCCATCCGCCGCGGGACCACAAAGCACGCCCCCCGTCGTCACAAGCGACACAACCTCCGTCCCAGGGTTGGGTTGATCAAAAATCGCCCGACGAACAAGCCGACCGTCAGCCCGATCGAACACGTGCGCCCGCGCCATCGCGGCATCCGCCGTGACAATACGATCGCCAGCCATCCAGACGCGCCGAACCGCCTCACCGCGCAAGTCGCGTTCCCAGACGGTAGACCCATCGCGCGCGCGCAGCAGCGACAGATACCCATCCCGCGGAAGCGCAGCCACATACCCATCGCCCCCCGCCATCGCCCCATCGCGATAAGGCGCAATCTGCGCGCCGAGTCGCACGTCATACCGCCGCGCCCAAAGTCGTCTTCCCGTAATCATCCCGACACCGAAAATCGCATCGCCCGCGTTCACGACCAGTGTTTGCCCATCGAGAACGGCGAATCGCGGATTCGATTCAACATAAGACCGCCGCGCCCTCCTTTGCACCTCAGAAGCCTTGCGTGGAAGCGTCAGCTCCGCCTTCCAAAGAACGCCCCCTCTCGCAGCGTCGATACACTCAAGCTCCGCTTCGCCGCTAAACAAGACAACACGATCACCATTCGCCGGTCCGCCCGCTGGCCTCATGCGCACGATCCGCGGCTGAGTCCCGGATTGCATGTTGTGAGACCACGCGCGCTCACCCGTCAGATGAAGCTGGCTTCCACTGTCAGACGAAAAGCGATCGCCCCCCGTACCATAGACTTCCAGCACGGACGTAGGAATCAAAGAACGCATCTTGCGAACCCACTCGCCCACAAGCTCGCGCGACGACGCATCCGTCCCACGACCGCGATAGAACTCCGCGGGAACCGGCATCGAACCGTACTGCCGATCCAACTCGGAAAGGCAGGGCACTAGAAGCTCGGGAACGTCCTCGATCGACTCCCCGTACAGACTACACAAGCGAAGTCGCGCCGAGATCGATTCTTGAACACCCCCGGACATATGCATCACTTCCCCGAGATACTGCTCGCCGCGCTCATACTTGCGCCGAGCAACCGCGTCATCCGCAAGCCCAAGCAAGCACCGCTGCCCGACAAGCCCGTCATCCCAAAGATCAACAAACCGCTGCAATTCACGAACTAGCTCAATTCCGCCGTCGCCGCGAAGCTTGCCTACAAGCGCATCAACCCGCGTTAGCGCCGCCGACTCGATCGTCGAAAGGTCTTTCGGACGCATTTTTTTCCGAATCGCATGCAGATGGCTCGCCAGATCACGACGCATCGAAAGCCGAACAAGCCCATCTCCCGAAAGAGAGTCTTCCGCCGCCGCGCTCAATCCAAAATCAAAGAGCGACCGATGCGATTTCACATAGTCCCCCGAAGACGCATACAACTCAGAAATTTTCACCCGACAGCGCAACTGGTCGCGTTGCGATAGCGTCGCGTCGCAAACCTCATCCAGACGAGCCAGAATATCTCCGCCCGCCGAGCCTGAAGCATCAGCAAGCGCAAACAGCGCCTCTAACCGCACACGAGAAAGCGACCTCGCATAGTCGCCCCCGTCGTCAGCATCAGAAACCCACGACTCCGTCGCTGACGCAATCGCATCCGCACCCTTCGCATCCCCGCGCAGCAGCGTCGCCCAGGCAAGTTGCGCCGAAGCACGAACATCCCGATTGTTTCGCGCTACCGCACGCGACGCAACCTCGAAAACCTTATCAAGATCGGGATAACGTCGAACCGACGAAGGGTCAAAGCTAACCAGAGACGGACCAATCCGTTCGATATGCCCAAGCGGAAACATCGCCTCGGGCAACTCAAACTTCTCAACCTCCGCACCTGTGGCAGCGTCGATCACCAAAAGCCCGTCAGCCACAGGTAGATTCAGCATCCCGCCGGTACGAACCCCTTGCCCGGTCGCAACGGTTGCAAGCTCCGTCTCCCAGAGGACTTCACCGTCGCCGACCCCAATCGCCGCAACCTTTCGGCCACCGACCCAAATACGCTCCCCGGCAGCATCGATAATATAAGAAGCGCCATCCACAACCGACGACCAGCGAAAACTCCCCGTCACCGCCGAAAGCGCCGTCAATGCGGTGCTGTCAGACGATGCAATAACCACGGTGTCGCCAAGAATGACCGGCGCTTGCGATATCCATCCTGAACTTGTGCCGTCAACATCGCCATCATCCGTAGACTTGTAGCGACTTGCCCATCGCAGCGTGTGATCTCGCGCATCGACCGCGAAGAGTACTCCAACGCCCGACGGGATGTACACAACCCCATCCCCGTAGCGCATCGGCGCAAGAAGATTCCCGGTACGCCGAGCATCATTGACCGATCCCAACAGAACATTCGCGAGCAGCGCACCGTCTGTCGCCCGAAGCACCGCCACGAAAAAATCCGCCCGATTGTAGTAAGGCACCCAGAGCTGATCTGCCACAGCGATCGGTGTCGATCGAAAGCGAACGCTCCCCAACAGGTCTTGCGCATGGGCAGTTCGACCTCGCGCCCACCGAACCTCGCCCGTCACGGCATCCAGCGCAACGAGTCGCGTCCCCGAAGCTCGAACCACAGGCCCTGCAGGACCAACGATCGCGGCTTGCTCCGCGACAACCTCAGGCGAAACCTCGTCAATATCCCGGTAAACGCCCTCGCCGCTCGACTCAACAACAAACACAAGCCCCGACGCCGCCCCCACAAGGTTTGCCGCCGGATCAACCTCCGCCGTCGCTGCATAACGCAACCATTTCATCGGAAGCCACTGCCGGGCAGAAACAACACTGCCCTCCGCATCAACCTCCGCAATCCCCGTCTTCACATCCCAGAGCGTCGATAGATCATCCGATAGGAGCGCCCGACATCCGCCAGGACGTCGAACGAAAATCTTGTCGCCAGCAATCGCAAACTGCTTCTCTACAAGAAGAGGTCGATCGCCCGTATCCTCATCCCGCAAACGTCGCCAGAAATTCGTCGTCGTCCCCGGAAGCGCATGGTTCCAGGGCGTAGACGCAAGCAAGGTCGGTCGCAGCATGTCATCCGTAACGGTCCCCGGCTCGTCATCCTCCGCAGCGCCAAGCTGCGCAAACCACGTCGGAAGCTCCGCCTCAGAAAGACCGTCACCGCCGTACGACCGAAGCGCCTCGGCCGCATCCGCGCGTCGCCCCAGCATCGAAAAAGCAGCCGCCAACTTCGCATAAAGTCGAAGTCGCGGCACATCAGAATCAGGGACCACCGATTGCACCGCGGTCAACCAGACGATCGCCTCCGACGGACGTCCCTCATCCAGCGCCCACGACGCAAGCAACTCGGCTGCATCATCTCCCGAACTCGTCAGAAGATAGTGTTCCGCAACCCGACGAACACCCGCTCGATCGCCAGCCTTGCGGCTACGGTCATAAACGCCACGCGCCTGCCCATCAAACAGCGTGCGATAAGCGCGAAGTCCCGCCGCCGGAAACGAAGCCAACTTCCGAGTCGCATACCATCGTGCAGATTCATAAAGCGCGACCCCGCTCGCGCCGTCTTCATCGATTTCAACAAGCGACCCCGCGGAATCATCGACGATGCGCTGCAACGAATCGATCGCCAGCTTCCAGTCGGCGCGCTCGACCGCTTCCTTCGCAGTGGACATGAGGTTTGCAAGCTCGGGCGATGTTTCGATCACGATCCCGAGCGGCTCAACCTTGTTTCGCCCGCGCTGCAACCCGATGACGCCAGGCCTTTGAATCTGAACTTGCCCGACCAACGCAATCGCAAGCAGCATCA
>JAJRUK010000096.1 GCA_024277835.1 Planctomycetota bacterium
CTTGTAAGCAAAGTCCGAGTCCGTCAGAGCGCCATCCGCTTCACGCACATTCGCCCCGATCGACGTTCCCGACCGGCACACAGTTGTTTCGCCACCACCCACCCCCGCGCATCATTCGGAAAAAGCTTCAAAACGCCAAGGATTTCAACCCCAAAGTCAAGCGTTCGATCAAGCAGATCCCCCTGAATGCGTCCCATGCTAATTCTTTCCCAGTTTGGACGTTTGGACTTTTCGACATTTGGACGTTTATTAAGGTACGGCGATATGATCAAGCACAGCCCGAACAACATCTTCCGAAGTCTTCTCCTCCGCTTCCGCTTCGTAGGTGACGATGACGCGGTGGCGTAGGATGTCGGGGGCGACGGTCTTGACATCTTGTGGAGTCACGAAACCGCGCCCGTCGAGAAAGGCGGATGCTTTTGCGCCGACGGTGAGCGCGAGCGTCGCACGCGGCGAAGCTCCGTAGGCGATCCAGTCAGCGATCTCGATCCCGTACTTCTTCGGCTCGCGCGTCGCGAGCACCAAGTCAACGATATAGTCCTTGATCTTGTCGTCGATGTAGATTTCGTCCACAACGTCACGCGCCGCGATGATCTCCGCTGGCGAAAGCACCGCGTCGATTTCCATGAGCGGCTTCGTGGATGCCATCCGATCGAGAATCTGTCGTTCCTCCTCCTTGGTGGGGTAGTCCACGAGCAGCTTCATCATGAACCGATCAATCTGCGCCTCGGGCAGGGGGTAGGTTCCCTCCTGCTCGATCGGGTTCTGTGTCGCCATCACCAGAAACGGCTCTTCGAGAGTGAACGTTTCCTTGCCGATCGTCACCTGCCGCTCCTGCATCGCCTCCAGCAGCGCCGACTGAACCTTCGCGGGGGCACGGTTGATCTCATCTGCCAGAATCAAGTTCGAGAAAATCGGCCCTTTTTGAACAACGAACTCGCCATCGCTCGCTCGATAGATCAGCGTCCCAATGAGGTCCGCGGGCAGCAGGTCCGGTGTGAACTGTAGTCGCTGGAATTTCGTACTGATTCCCTTGGCGAGACACGCCACCGCCGTGGTCTTGGCGAGTCCGGGCACGCCTTCGATCAAGAGGTGTCCCCGCGAGAGCACACCGATCAACATCCGATGCAGCAGCTCATCCTGTCCAACAATCACCCTGTGCATTTGCTCGAGCAGTCGCCGGAACGGGTCGCTGCAAGCGCTGACCTTCTCGCCGATATTCTTTACGTCCAGTTCAGTTGTCGTCATCTTGTCAAAACTCCTCCCAACAGGAATCAATGGCGCCGGTCTTTAACGCGAAAGTTTACGACGCGCGGATAGAGACGCAAGCAGCGACAGTAGTCTGTCACAAACCGTTGTACGCGGGTCGAAGCGCAACAGTTTTGTCATTCGTTGTCTGGAAACCAAAGGAAGCACGAGCGGAGGACGTAGGGGGTGGCAGGGGGGGTTACTTCGCCAGCGCCTTGAGCGCGTTGCGAAGTTCGCCGAGAAGCTGATCGACTTTGAAAGGTTTGAAAAGGACGGCGGCCAGCCCTTCACGTCGAGCGCGGATGATCGAGTGATTCGGGTCATAACCAAACCCGGTCGTCAAGATGACTGGCGTCGTCGCGTCGATCTCTTTCGCAGCGGCGAAGACCTCATACCCAGACGCCTCGGGCATCTTGATATCGGTAAGCACCAGGTCGAAAGGCATGCTGCGAACTTTCTCAATCGCAACCGAACCGGTGGACGCCGTTTGAACGATACATCCATACCCGGCAAGAACATCGCGCACCGTCTCGCGGATGACTTCTTCATCATCTGCCAGCAAAATGCGCTTACCCGTCAACAGGTCGTCCTGATGTTTCGCACCAGCCCGGCGAACGCCGACAACGCCCGGTCGAGTCGTCGTGAGTTCTTTGATCGAGTCGCGAATCCGTACAGCGTTTTCGGAAATCTCTCGTAGACGCTTTCGCAGATCATCGTGGCCTATGTAATCCTCAACCAGACCCTCGGTATCGGTCAAAATATCGTTCAGCGGTCCGGTGATCTCTGCCATCACGTCGCTACCGATCTGGCCCGTCGTTTCACGTCGTTCCGAAACTAAGAGTTCGAGAATATGAAGCGCAAGCGCGATATACCGACCGAAAATCTCCGCGAACTGGCGGTCGTCTTCACTGAACGCACCGATTCTGTCGCTCTCGAAATTCGCGACGCCGATCACTCTATCGTGAAGGGTCAATGCGACCGTCAACGACGACTTCGCATCCGGAACGCCTCGAATAAACCGCGAATCCTCATCGACATTCGGGCAAATGTAGCTCTTTCCTCGCGCCGCGACGTATCCCGATATTCCGCTGCCTTCGACTTCTGCGTACAGTTCGATGTTTGCGTTCGCGGGCGGCGTGCCGGCAGACAACACCGCTTCCAATCGATTCGTCGCTTTGTCAATGACGCGGATGTCAAAGTTCTCGAAGTGCAGATGGTCATGCGTGCATCGCATGATCTTTTGTTCAAGAAGCCCGAGGCGTTCTGTTGGGTTGAGTCGTGCAAACTGCTTTGTATCAAGACTCAGAAGCTCGCGACCCGCCCGGTCGATCGCATCAATCTGATCCTGAAGGCGAACCGTACTGGTCACATCCCACACGACGGCCGCGACCTGTTGGATGCGATTATGAAGATCAACAACAGGGGTGGCTGCGATTTCGAATCGTTGATTGCCATCAACCGTAAAGCTGAACCGCCGACCTCGAATTTGTTTCGATCCGGCATCCGCAAGCGACTTCGCCCACGACCAGGTCTCCAGACAGCAGTCGCGCACGCGATCGCGAACCTCCTGCGAAAAACTCAGAAGCATCGGGTTCGCCCAGTCGAGTTCGCCCGACTGACGAACGATCGCGATCCCCTGACTCACACTGTCAATAATCGCAGCCGCCTGTCCGCCGCTGTGGACACCTTGAAGCGGGATAAAATCTTCTGCACGGGAAACGACGAGGTCAAAGGTAGAGGAGCGGAGGGCCTGGAGGGCGTCTTCAACAGTGTCTACATGTGACACCTCGGCGTGCGCTGCCAGCCAGTCGCCGAACTGTTCGTCACAGGTAGGCTGAGCGAGCATCAAGACTCGCAGTTCCCTAATTTTTGCCGACGTATTCATCAGACTTCCCCGTCTCGCCGGTAGTGGCCCAATCCCATTCTAGGCGACCTCTTCCCAAGTTTCTTCTCATCGGCCCGAACCGAGGGGCGATTCGAGTCAAAACTCCAAAGATACCGAGAAATCATGCGCGATTGCAAGACCCTGGCACCCAAAAAATAAAGAAATTTCAGTAAGCCTCGACACAGATCGAACCGACTCTCCGTAGGACTTCACGAACCATCTGGCGACTCGCCGGCACCCGGACCGCCATCGCCCACGCGTGGCTCGGTTCCCGAGAGGATACGCGCAATGTTCGCCCGATGCCGCGCAACAATCAGCCCCGCCGTGACAAGCGTAAAAGCAAGAAGAGGCTCGCTCACTCCTCTGGACCCATCAAAGCGGCCCGCGAGTGCAACATAAAGTATCGGAAACATCACGCCCCCAAGGAGAGAGCCGACAGAACTCATTCGTGTGATCGATATCCCCAACACCCAAACCACAAAACAGCAAGCCGCGGGGATCGTAAGGTCCGGATAAATTCCCAGCGCAACCCCCAGCGAAGTCGATACCCCTTTGCCGCCCTTGAACCCGACGAACGGCGAGTAGTTGTGGCCAAACACCGCACAAATCCCGACCCCCAACCAACAAAGATCGCGCACCGTCTCGGTCATCTCAGCCTCGGCCCACGGCTGCGACAGCAGAGCCCCGACCGCGACCGTCGGAGCAAGCCCTTTGAGTAGATCAAGTCCGAAAACAACCACGAACCAGCGCGATCCGAGCGCCCGCGCCACGTTCATCGCCCCGATGTTCCCGCTGCCGACCGTCCGAACGTCAACGCCCTTGAGCTTCCCGATCCAAAGCCCCACCGGGATGCTCCCCGCGGCGAAGCTCGCTACCGCGCCCAGCGCCACAACCGCCCAAAGCGTCACCGCGTAGCTCCCTCGCCGCCTGCGATCCGCTCGTACAGTTTCATCATCTCACCCGCATGACGGGCCATGCTGACCTGCTCGGCGATTGTCGCAGCTTCCTTCCCCATCCGCTGCCGAAGCTCCTTATCCCGGAGCTTCTCCACGCAACCCGCCATCCCCTCCGCGTTGGCTGGGTTATCTAGAACGAACCCGCTCTCCCCATCCCGGATCATCTCAGCGGATCCGTCCCATTTCGTTGTAATCACCGGCAACCCCGATACCATCGCCTCCAGCACCACACGGCTACAGGGGTCGTAGTACGTCGGATGCACCATCACGTCCGCCGCGTGATAAAACGCCCGCACTCGATCGCTGGCTCCAACGAAAGTCAGCGCCTTCGCGATCCGCAGATTGCCAGCCATCCTTGCAAGGGTGGCTGCGTCTCCTCGCCCAACGACCAACGCCCGCACCTTCCCCGTATCGCGACCAACCAATAGCCCCAGCGCTTCCATCCACCGATGCACCCCTTTGAGGCGAAAATTGTGCGCGACGGACAAAACGAGAAGTTCATCATCCCCAACCCCGAACTCCGCCCGAATCGCCTGCCGATTCTCCGCCCGGACGTCCGCTGGCGTATCGTCCCCATTGACCCCGTTGTAGATTTTGCAGATCCGAGCGTCCGGCAGGGCATAGTGGTTCTTGAGTTGCCTCACGACGTAGTCAGAAATCGCCACGACCGTCGTCGGCGAGTCTGCCGAGAAAATCTCTCGTTCGAGCTGCAACATATATTGCTGTTTGAAGTTGAATCGGTTGGCGTAGCGTTTCAGGCTCTGCGCGGACCCGGACTCGCGGAGCGCGATGTTCCGCTCGACCGATTCTGCGACCGTTCCGCCGCGTGGCTGATAGATGTTGGCGTTTCGACAGGGCGTGATCGCGTGGACAATGTCGAACCCGCCCGATTGAAGCTGACTCTCCACCGCCCGAGCAAACGCAGCCGTCTTTCCCGTTCGCGACATCCCCTCCGCACTGACCGTGTGGATGACCAGCCCGTCGATCGTGTCTGGTCTCGAAGTTGAGGCGAGTGTTGAAGTCGAGGCCGATGACGCGACTTCGCTCGGTTTCGGTTTCGCGCTCGGGGTCGGTGTTGGCGACGGCGATTCCTCGGCCGCGCTTCGTGTGTAAACATGAAGCTCCGCGCCGCTTTCCATCAGGTGCTGAAGAAAAAGCCGCGTCGAAGTCTCCGCCCCACCTCGCCAAGTATCCAACCACTCTGTCACAACCGCAATTTTCATAAGCATAAGAGATCCGTGCAGGAGAAGTGGGGTGCCATGGCCAAGCGGAGCGCCGCCACGCCGCTTCCGCAGACTCCCGAGACCTTATCTCAATTTCCGTTTCGCATCATGTCGAGCGATCCGCTCC
>JAJRUK010000097.1 GCA_024277835.1 Planctomycetota bacterium
GATCATCGGTGCCCAGTAAGGCGGAATCGTATTAAGCAGCGTCACCAGGTTCGACGGACCTACGATGTCCACGCCACATGCGAAAACATTCGGCGTAAACGTCAACCCGGCAAGGGTCGCATAACCGCCATAGCTGCCGCCCATGATCGCGACCTTGTCTTTCTGCGCAACGCCCGAAGCGACCGCCCAGTTCACCGCGTCGATCAGATCGTCATGCATCTTGCCAGACCACTCGTGGTCGCCGGCGTTAATAAAATCCTTGCCGAAACCCGTCGATGCCCGGAAGTTCACGCTCAACACCGCGTACCCGCGATTCGAAAGCCACTGATGGTAAGGATGGTATCCCCAACGATCACGACCCCATGGGCCGCCATGAACAAACAACACCATCGGCAGCGGTTTCGCTGGCTTGATTCCGCTGCGCTTGACCGAAGCGGGAATCGTCAAATAGCTCACCAGGTTTAGCCCGTCACGAGACTTGATCACCACCGGGTTCATCTTTGAGAGCGTGTATCGCTCGAGATTCGCGCGATTGGTGAAGAGGAACTTGGCTTTGCCTTGTTTTCGATCGTAGCGGTAATAACGAACCGGCCCATCATCGACCATGTACGTCACGATCCACTGATTGTCATCGAGCGTGCGACTGCCCACGTTAAAGTCGCCGTCCGCCACCGTCTCCAGATAACGAAAATCACGCTTGACCGCGGGATCAAGAACCGTCCATTTATTCCGTTCATAATTGACCGAATAGGCTTCGATGGTCTTCTCGGTCGGGTGAATCATCAGTCCGCCGATGTCAGCCTTGTTGTTCTGCCCGACGATCCGCTCCTTGCCGCTCCCAAGGTCGATCGTCTTCAGCGCCGCCGTGTTGCGACCGCGACTGTCCACCATGTAGAGCGTTTTGCCGGTCTTGTCGAAACCGAAGGGTTGCGTGGTGAGGGCGTCCTTTTGACCCACGAGCGCAAAGCGCTTCCAACCGGAGTGGCCATCTGGTTCCAGGAATTCCATCCCGCCGTCGGGGGTCGACTTCTGCCCGAAGCGAACGTTGAAATCGTCATCAGTGAGAAACCCAACGAATTGATTGTTTTCGCGAACAAGCGTCCTCTCGCCTGTCGTGATGTTGATCTTGTAAATGTCGTGAAACTTTGGATCGCGATCGTTCAGCGAGACGAGGATGTCATTGGGGAACTTGTGACTCACGCCCTGAACCTGAGCGGCGACCTTGTCCATCGGTGTCAGGTCGATGACCCGGTCAGTCTTCAGATTCACGCTATACACACGCCAATTTTCGTCGCCGCCCTTGTCCTGCATATAGAGGACGTGGCTATTGGTGTAGGCCCAGAAGTACCGGCGAATCCCTCTCTTGCGATCGAAGGTCACGGGCTTGGCTGCGTCGGGACGATCGACCGGACCGACCCACACGTTAAGTACGCCATTGACCGGTGCGAGAAACGCGAGGTGCTTCCCATCTGGACTAATCTGAACGCTCGCCTTGTCTGGGTTGCCAAAAATGATCTCGCGCGGGATCAGCGTCGCGGCGGGCATCTTCTTCGCATAGGAAGACGTAGCACCGGCGATCGGCTCTCCACTGCTTGCGCAACCCACTGCGACAACGGCGAGGCAGCACATCGCCGCCCATTTGCAATAACTTTTCATCACTGTTTCTCCTTTGCCCGCTCGATGCGGACGAGTTGGATTTGGAACGGACAGTCTATGCAATCGAAGGCAAACCTCACTGCCCCAAACGCGGACGTATTCTATCGCTATCGCAACCCGATGGCGACACCAGTAGGCACTCAAATCAGGTAAGAAAATGTGTCATCCCCCGGCCCCCTCGACCGCGTCAAGTTTGTGCGCCCGAGATCCGCGAAGTCGATGCAACAGCAGAATCATGGACGGCACCAGAAGCGGTCTAACCACGAACGTATCGATCAGAATTCCGAGCGAAAGTGCGACTGCAAACTCCTTGATAACAAGCAGCGAGCCGGCAAACATCGATGCGAACGTCGCAGCCATGATGATCCCACAACTGCTGACGACCCGCCCGGTCTTGCGAATCGCTTTTTCGATCGCAGCCCGAGGCGGACTCGTCTTTAACTCCTCGTGTATTCGCGAAACGACGAAAATATTGTAATCCTGACCGAGACTCAGGATAATGATGAACAAGAGCAGGTCCAACCCCCAGCCAAGCCCCTCGACACCATAGCCCGCGCGGAAAATCATCCAGGTTGCGCCATACGTGGCAAAGTAGGTCAAAAGCGTCGCGGCAATCAAGACCGCCGACTCCGCCACCGATCGCGTCAGCCGAACCAGGATCACAAAAATCAAAAAAACCACCGCAACCGCGATCACGCGAAAATCCCTCGACCGAACCTCGCGAAGATCGAAGTAATACGCACTCTCGCCATACACATCCAACTCAAGATCCGACCCCGACAACCCCACCGCCTTCGAGGCATTCGCAAATAGCGCAGAACCAGCGAGTGATTCGTGCGCGATCGACAGCACCTTTGGAACCAGATCGAGCGCCGCGTTTGACCGGCCAATCTCGGCCAGCGCAAGATCGACCCGTATAGTCGCCCTCGATTTCCCGACGTAATACCCGGCTGCAAGCTGGTCCGCCAAACCGCCGAGCAGATCCTGAAAACCATCGCGTTTCGCAACCGAACCTTGGCCTAGCGGATCATTCAAACTACGAAAGTACGCCAGCGGAACCTGCGCGACGATGTCGGAACGCAGTTGATCAAGCGCTCCGCGCAAGAGCGACTGATCTACGGCAATCGCTGCCCCCGACTTTCGCGACAACAACAGTGTCAACTCTGCTGCTGGGGAATCCCCTAGAAAATGTTCGTTGTACAGTCGTGCTCCCTGCACGAAGGACGAGTCCGGCGGGAATTCCTCGATGCTGTCGTAGAGCGGTTTTGCGCCCACACCCATGATCGCGGGGATCGTAAGTGCAACGATCAACACGCCTGTCACCAACCCCGGCCAGCGCGTCGCCACACTCGCTACACGTCGCCAGATCGCTCCCTCCGACTCGGCCCCACCGCGAAGTAATGCGGACACAAGCAGCCTTGGTTTCACAAGACACATCAGCGCGGGCGTGAGCGTCAACACCGCGAGCGTCGCAATCACGATGGCGCCCGCGATCGTTGGCCCCGAAACATGAAGATCGCGATTCTTCGCTAAAACCAGCGTCGCCAATCCGACGACGTTCGTTCCCGCACTCGCAAGGATCGCCGTTCCGGTATGTGCAATCGCAGCTTCAACCGAATCGCGCGACGACTGCCGCGTTTCAATTTCAGTCAGCGAACCGCCGCTGAGGTGATGCCCCATCTCCTCTCGGTAACGCGAAAAAATGAAAAGACAGTAATCCACGCCCGAACCTACGAGAATGACGACAACAAACATCTCGACGAGTCCGGTCACCGCGAGTCCGTTCGCCGCTGCCCATCCGATCAGCCCCAACGAAAGCAACAGCGCGGCGGCGATCGA
>JAJRUK010000098.1 GCA_024277835.1 Planctomycetota bacterium
CCCGGATGGGGCGGAACATTTTGGTCACCGACTGTGTTTGAAGAAACGTGTCGCCCCATTGGGGCTTTGTTCCGGGGCGTTCGTTTGTTCCCCCCCGGCTCGCGCCGGGGGCTGTTGAATGCGTTTCGCCCCTTAGCAGCCTGTTGAAAAACGAAGTTTTTCTATGTGGCACCGGTTTGCAACCGGTGCTAGACCCTGCAACAGAAGATATCGCACCGGTTACAAACCGGTGCCACACTATTTCAACAGTCTGTTAGAGGAGCTGGCGTTCCGTTACTCGAAAGCACAACGTTTTCCGAAAGTGCATCGTTACTCAAAAACGCATAGCTACGCGAAAGTGCGCCGTTGCTCGAAAAGGTGCTGACTGGGTATAACTGGGGGCTTGTCTGCCAATGTTCAAATGTCGAGAAACACGGACCGACAATCTGCCCGTGGTGTCCGCAGAATTACGTGTGTCGGAGCACTAGCAGCGTGACAGGCGAGAGAAACTCAACCGATGACCCACAAGCCCCCCCGACGCGCCGCCTCCGCGCGAACGCGCCAGCGAAAGTAAACCTGACGCTCGATATTCTCGCACGTCGTGATGACGGGTTTCACGAATTGCGGTCCCTTGTGATGGGCGTGGGACTCTTCGATACAATCACTTGCTCGCTCGCGCCGGCGGGCTCGTTCACCATCAGATGCAACGACCCACAGCTCGCCACGGCAGAAAACCTCGCAATGCGTGCAGCGAAAGCACTCGCAGCAATCCTTCCCGACAACCCCGACAACCCCGACAACCCCAAGTGCCCCGGCCTCGCCATCGAG
The DNA here is from genome assembly GCA_024277835.1 of Planctomycetota bacterium. Lineage (GTDB taxonomy): Bacteria > Planctomycetota > Phycisphaerae > UBA1845 > UBA1845 > JAJRUK01. The sequence continues at coordinate 808 of JAJRUK010000098.1, forward strand.
CTTATGAAGCGCATCCCCCCCGGCGGCGGACTTGGTGGAGGCAGTAGCGATGCGGCCACAGTGCTGCGCCTTTTCAACCAACTCTTGGGGAAAGTTGTTTCACAGGAGGCGCTTGCGAATGTTGGAGCGGAGATCGGATCGGACGTGCCGGTATTTTTCGGGTTGCCCTGTGCGATCATGACCGGACGCGGTGAAATCGTCGAACCGGTCGAGCTTCGGTGGCGTGGGTCGGTGCTTCTGATCCTACCGGGCCTGCATATCGCGACGGGCGAGGTGTACGCAGCACGACTCGCGTCGGATTCAGCGGAAACGGGCGTTGGGCATGATCAAGCCATCCTCAGAGCCGAAAATGCGGCAGAAATCAGCGAAAACTTGACGAATGAACTGGAACCGGCAGTATTTCGTGTGTCGCCCGCCCTTGGGGAACTGGTAGAGAGCCTTAAGATCGACGGGCATGGCGACATTCGGGTTAGTGGGTCGGGCTCTACTTTGTTTGGACTATATGACGACCCCAAGAAGGCGGGCCACGCGGCGAAGACGATCGCGGAGCGGTTTTCCAACGTAAAGACATCCGTTGTGACCGCGCCTGTGGGGATGAACCCTTTTGTGAGCGAGGACGAGTGAATGGAAATCTCTGACATACGTGTAAAACTCATCCATCAATCGAAAGAAAGGCTGCGGGCGGTCTGCAGCGTGACGTTCGATGATGCGTTCGTGGTCCGTGACGTGAAAGTCGTCGACGGAACGAGCGGAACTTTTGTCGCGATGCCGTCGCGAAAACTAAGCGGACACTGCCCCAAGTGTCGCCACAAAAATCAGATTCGAGCGCGATTCTGCAACGAGTGCGGCGGGAAACTTCCGCCGCCCCGTCCGCCAGAGGACACGAACGGTCGATCTCGATATCACCGTGACATCGCCCACCCGATCAACACCGAGTTTCGGGAGATGATTCAGGCAAAGGTGCTCGAAGCGTTCCAGCAGGAATTGGCAGCGAACCCGGAGGCCCCTGAAGGTGAACCGGAGCGGAACGACCGATCAGACCACGACGAACCTGTCGAAAAGCCCCGCCGTGAAGAACCAGTCGTAGCTGACCGGATGGAAGAACCGGCGTTTGAAGAAAGCGAAGAGAATTTCAACAAAGCAGAACCGGTTGGGGAAAAAAGCGAATACGACTCACTCATCGCCGGACTAAACCCGGGTGGACCGCCTCGACCGCGGAATACGGGGCGCAACGAGCGACCTGCCCCGAGTGGCGACCGCGATCGCGGGTCGTCTGAGCGAAACAACAATGGTCGCGAGCGCGGCTCTCGCGGAGGACGCCGCGGACGCTCGGAGAATCGCGAAGAGCGACCTGCCGAGAAGGTCGAAAAGAAGGCGACACCTCCGCCGCCAGCACCACGTCCGGTCGAACGCGCCCCGGAGAAGACAGTGGCTGCGGTGACGGATGATTGCGAGGATACACAGTTCGGCGCAGAGATCTTGATCGAAACCAAGACGCCCAAGAAAGTGATCCCCGCGAGCAAGCCAAAACCGGTTCAAGAAGTTGTCGAGTCAGCCAAGGTGGACGATGACGACGACGGCGGATTCGGCGCGGGGTTGATCTAGGCGACAACAGAGTCGCGACCGATCCAATCGATAACGAAAAAGCCCACCGGTGCAAGCACCGGTGGGCTTTCTTTGTTGTCTCAAACAGTCGCGATCAAACCAGCCGCGACCAATACGGGAAAGCTAGTTCCCTTTGATCATCGCATCGAGCTGCCCGGAGAGAAGCGATTCCATGTTCGCTTTCGCACCGATCGTAACGTGCTTGATCATTCCAGCCTTATCAACCACGACCATCGTCGGGAAACTTGTGGCCTTGTAATCCTTGCCGACTTTGTTTCCGGCGTCGCGAGCGAGAGCAAGATTGGAACCCGCCTTCGCAAAGATGTCCTTGGTCTCGGCATCCGTGAAATCCTTACGCATCTTCTGAACAACGTTGACGAATCGCACACCCTTGCTCTCATAGGCGGCGCGAACCTTCTCGACGTTGGGAACCTGGCGCTTGCAGTAACCACAGTTCGGTGCGACGAAGTTCAACACTGTTGCCTGGTACTTGCCAAAGTCAGCACTTCCGACATTCGTACCATCAAGGGTCTTGATAGCAAAGGACGGAGCCTTTTTTCCAATCGTATCTAGCGCCGGACGGCGTCTTGTCTTGGGCTTTGAGGACGCGGTCATTGGGACGTCCTTGCCCGCGAGGATCATGTCGAGCTGCGATTTGAGCTTGGTCTCAAGGTCGCCAATGTTGCCGACGTTGACCGCCTGGATCTTGCCCTTGGCGTCGATGACCGCCATCGTCGGGAAACCGCGAGCACCGAACTTGGGCCCCAAGGCGTTATTGGGATCACGAGCAAGCTCGCCGCCCCAACCAAGGTCTTTCATCTTCGCAACGCCTTCTTCGGTAGTGTACTCCTTACGCATCGTCTCCTGAACGTTCACAAAGCGAACGCCCTTTTTCTCGTAGTCCTTTCGAACCGTCTCGAGACGGGGAATCTGCTTCTTGCAGTAGCCACAGTTAATGGCGAAGAAGTTCATGACGGTTGCTTTTGCGGTGCCGAAAGTCTGATTGGAAACCTGCTTACCGCCAACGGTATCAACGTTGAACTTCGGAGCCATCTTTCCGACGACGCCGCCCTGTTGATTCGGAGCTTTCTTTCTGGCTGGGGGCTTTTGGGCAAACTGCGACGGAACAGGTTTGCCCGCTACGATCGCCGTAAGCTGTCCAGCGAGCCGCTTCTCAAGGTCGGCGATGTTTCCGCGGTTGACCGCTTCGATTTTGCCGGTCTTTCCAAGTACGACCATCGTCGGGAAACCCGTCGCACCGAACTTCGGACCAAGGATATTCTTCGGATCGCGTGCGAACTCGCCCGCCCATCCGAGATCCTTCATTTTCGCCAACGCTTCGTCCTGGGAATACTCTTTACGCATTGTCTCTTGAACATTGATAAAACGAACGCCTTTGCTCGCAAAATCCTTGCGAACTTTTTCCAACCGCGGGATTTGCTTCTTGCAGAATCCGCAGTTAACCGCAAAGAAGTTCAGAACGGTTGCCGGTGAACTCCTGAGCGAGCCGTTGGAAACGTCTTTGCCATCAGTCGTCTTCAAAGAGAAGCTCGGGGCGGGCTTGCCCACCAAGCTGTTTGCATCAACGCGACCACCCTTGGATGGCGCTTTAGGTTTGGGCTTGGCAGCGAACTGCGTGGGGACAGACTTACCGGCGATGAGTGCGGTGAGCTGACCCTTCAAACGCGTTTCCAGGTCGCCAATGTTGCCGACGTTCTTCGCGGCGATTTTCCCCTTCTTGTCCAGAACGATCATCGTCGGGAAACCGCTTGCGCCAAAGCTGCGGCCAACCGAGTTGTTGTGGTTCAGCGCCAACTCGCCTCGGAAGCCCAAACTCTTGATGATATTGACGACGTCGTCTTTGCTGTATTCCTTCGATCCCATTTTCTGGCTGACGTTCACGAAGCGAACGCCCTTGCTGGCGAACTCGGCGCGAACTTTCTCAAGTCGCGGAATCTGCTTCTTGCAGTAGCCACAGTTGGGAGCGAAGAAGTTCAAGACCGTCACGTTGCCATTAACGGTCGCGTTGCTCAGCGGCTTATCCTCGATGGTCTTGAGGGTGAACTGCGGAGCAGGCGTACCGAGCAGGGAAGCTGCCTTCGGGCGAGCAGCGGCGGCAGCGCGAGGAGTGGCCGTCGTCCGAATCGGAACCTGAATTTCCGGCTTTTCCTTGTCGTCGAGCTTCAACGTAATCATGCGGCCTTCAGGAGGAGGAACATATCCGGCGGGCATCTGAATCTCGACGGTGTACGCTTCGCCCACTTTGCGCTCACGAACGCTGACGGTGACCGCCGGATCATTGACGGTCGCTGAGAGAAGCTTCGCCGGTGTCTTTCCGTAGTTGGTAAATCGAAGAACACGTGAGATCGGGCGGGCCCCGGCGGCCGACGCGCTCTTCGATTTGTTAACGATCACGGAGTTCGGTTGAACCTCGAGACGCGGCGGAACGGTTCCGATCGCGCGAACAGAAAGCGTCTTCTGCTGATCAACGTTGGTTTCCAGCAAGGCGGAATCATTCATGCGCCCCTCTTTGAAGGGCGGCTTGGCCGTCACGCGAAGTGCGTAACGCTTGCCCGCTTCTTTCTCGATCAGCTCATAGCTGAAGCGTTCGGAACGACCCGGCTTCATCGTGAGCTTGAGCGGTTTGTCGGTGTTGTTGGTGATGGTCAACTCGCGCGTGCGCGGCTCCTGGTCGGTGATACGACCGAAGTTTGCAGAGGACGGCGAGATGTCAACATAACGCTTGACCTCACCTTTGAGACGAAGGCGAATCTTCGGTGTAACCGGATCGTTCGACTCGATCGAAACGTTCTTCTGGAAATTGCCGCGAAGCTTCGCGCTGTTCATCGAAAAAGAAAACTCACCGGTCTCGCCAGGAGCAAGCTCCTTGGGGTACGGACCCGCGGTGGTGCAACCACACGACGGCTTGACCTTCGTGATCTTGAGAACAGCCTGACCGGCGTTCGTAATCTTGTACGTGTGGTTAAGCTTCGGGCCAACCCACACTGTACCAAAATCGTGCGTGTCGTTCTCGACCTTGATGATCGGGCGCGGTCCCTTGCCGACCTTCTTCGCCGAGACGGACGGAGCGACCTTTCCATCGGTCTGCGACCGCATGAGCTTCATCCGCGTCGCGCCCTTAACGTTGGCCTTCGACTTTGGCACTTCCGCCGACGCAAGACTGCCGGCGAATCCGACAGCGACCATCGCCGCCACGAGCATTCCAGTTCTCTTCATCTCTTTCCTCACAATCAAAAAGGTTCAGCCGGGAAACCGTTCGTGCCGGCACAGCAAATATAACTTGATGCGTCGCGTCTTTGATCGATCGCCACGCAAACGAAATTAACCTTGACCCCACGAAAGCCGAAAGGGGGCGAGTCGATGCTCAGAAGCAGACCAACTCACTCTGTTGGTTATACTCCGTTTCGGATCGTAGTAGCAAGCACCATACGCGATGTTACCCCTGCGTTACCCCCTCATTGCGACGACGAAAACGCCTCTCTCCACAGTCTCAACGCTGGAATCCGCCTGACGAAGGGGCCTCACCGAACCATGCGCCAGCAACGCGCATTCTTTGCGGACTTTCGATCTGCCAGTTGCGTCACAAGGGCGCTTCAACGACGATACTTTCATGACAAAGCTCGCCGTACGCGACCGCGCTATCCTCCTTGTCGGCTCGTTTGGACCGCTTGGTTACATGCCCGCCTCGGGGACCGTCACCGTTGGAGTTCTCGGTATCCCGCTGTTCTGGCTAGCCCAGCAGTGGCCTGTGTGGGTTATTCCGGTCGCGAGCGTCTTCGTTTGCGCCTTCTCAGTCTGGATTCATCAAGTCGGCGACCGCATCCTCAACGAAAAAGACAGTCGAAAACTCGTATGGGACGAAATCGCCGGGTACATGATCGCGATCGCCTTTCTCCCGTTTACCTGGCAGATTGCAGTCATCGCGTTCCTTATCGAACGTTGCATCGATATCGCAAAAGTCCCCCCGGCGCGGGGCATCGAGCGAAATTGGCCCGGCGGATGGGGCGTGGTCGGCGATGATGTCGTGGCGGGGCTTTATACGTGCGGAATCATGCACGCGTTGATCCGCATCGTCCCTCAGTGGATGGGACTCTAGCGCAACGAACAGTCAGCTTTAGCGGGCCTGTTCTTCCGCCCCCCTTTACCAACGGGGGGATCGAGAGGGGTTGCCCCACCACTCATAAAACAAGCCCGCAGGCAGACGCCCACAGGCCTGTTTGATAGGTCATTTTATCGAGGTTGAGCGATGGCGCCCTCGCCTCGTACTCGACGACACACCACCGCCTCAGCAGGTGACGACGTCGTTCTTCAGCGGCCCGACAAGCCCAACAACGGCGTCAATGTCTTCCTGACACACACCCGCCCACTTCAGCGTGTCAACGAGGTGCCCCGCAACGACGTTGAAGTGATGCTCGGTGATGCCAAGGTCGTTATGGGCGTCCTTCATATTGCGACCGTCGTACTCGTTGGGTCCGCCGAGCGCCATCGTGAGGAACTTGATCTGCTGCTGGGTCTGGAAGTCCATATTCGTGTCCTTAAAGAACCCGGCCACCTGTGCGTCTTTGAGCATCCGCTTGTAAAACTCCTTCACGACCGTTTCAATCGCCTGACGACCGCCGAGTTTCTCAAAAAGACATGTACTTGTTGCGTGCGACATTCTTAGGCTCCCTTAGTTTTGTGGAGATGTTTCCCGCTTGTTGCATTGAATGGACCGTGCGACGGTCCCCGGGAAAACCTAAGATATCCCTCACCGCCGCCTGAACGCGCCCATCCAGCAAATTGCACGGGCGCAACACCACCAGTCCCGAAATATCGCCCCACATCGCCCCCTTCAAGACGTCCCCTGAGTCCGCCTTCGCCTTGACATCCCCTCCGCGCAGAATTTGCCGACGAATCGCCAGCGGGTGTGTCCACAAGACGTGCCCACCGTCCGCCGGTATAATTCCCACCGCCATGGCAAACCCAAAAAACAAACCCAACTCGAAATCAAACGATACGACCAAGCCCCCCAGCTTTCCGCTCGACGGATCACCGATTGCGCTCGAAAGGCTCGATCAGGCGATCCGCGGACCCGTTTCGGTTGAGCCAACGGACGCTGTCTGGGCGAAAATGCAACAGAGCGCCAACGTTGTCGCAGCGATCGTCGGTGGTGACGAGGCTGCATACGGGATCAACACGGGTTTTGGCTCGCTTTGTCGAACACGCATCCCGGCGGATCAGCTCGCCTTGCTACAACACAACCTGATCATCTCGCACGCGGTGGGCGTCGGACCACCGGTGCCAGCGGGCGTTGTCCGACTGATGATGCTCTTGAAGCTCGCCTCACTCTCACAGGGTGCAAGCGGCGTGTCTCGCGAAACCTTCCAGATGCTCGCGGACCTCCTTGCCAGCGATATTGTCCCAGTCGTTCCGACACAAGGATCACTCGGTGCAAGCGGCGACCTCGCCCCACTCGCCCACATGGTGCTGCCAATGATTGGCCTAGGGAAGGTTTGGCAAGACGGGAAAACAGTCTCCGCGAGCAGCGCCCTGAAAGAACACAACCTCACGCCGATCAAGCTTGGCCCAAAGGAAGGTCTTGCCCTGATCAACGGAACGCAGTTCATGACCGCCTACGCTGTTTCGATTGCAAATCGGGCGAAGCAACTCGTCAAACATGCGGACATCATCGCCGGCATGTCGCTCGAAGGCGCTGCCGGCAGCATTCAACCATTCGACGAGCGTCTCCACGCACTTCGCCCCCACCCCGGAGCGATCGCGTCGGCGACCAACATGCGAAATCTCCTTGCGGACAGCGAAATCGGAGAGTCGCACGCAAATTGCGACCGCGTTCAAGACCCGTATTCATTGCGATGCATACCGCAGGTCCACGGAGCGTCACGCGATGCGCTTTCCCACGCGATCGGCGTCATCGAAACCGAAGTCAATTCCGCAACCGACAACCCGGTGATCGTTGAGGGCGGCGAGGTGATCAGCGGCGGTCTCTTCCACGGTCAGCCAATCGCATTCGCGCTCGACTACCTCGCGCTTGCACTTGCAGAGCTAGGATCGATCAGCGAACGGCGAACGTACCTTCTGCTCGATGGCGGCAACGGACTCCCCGCGCAGCTCATCGAAAACACCGGCGTCAATAGCGGCCTGATGATCCTGCAATACGTGGCGGCAGCTCTGGTGAGCGAAAACAAGGGGCTTACGCTGCCAGCGTCCTCGGATTCGATCCCGAGTTCGATGGGCCAAGAAGACCACGTAAGCATGGGCGCACGCAGCGCTACGAAGTGCAGCGAGATTCTGGGGAACGTCGAGAAGATTCTGGCGATCGAACAAGTATGCGCCGCGCAAGCGATAGATTTTCGCGCTCCGATCAAAGCGGGAATCGGCGCACGGATCGCCCACGAGACTCTTCGAAAGAGCATCTCATACGCCGACGCCGACCGACTCTTCGGAGAAGACATCGAAACCTCGCTCCGCCTTCTGCGAGGCGACGAGATCATACAGTCCGTCGAAACGACGCTCGGAACATTGCGATGAAGGATGAGTGGAACAGTCCCAGCCACAGTCGAGTGAAAGTGGAAATCAGGGATGGAACACTACTTGATAGTTCGACGACCTTGTTTCGATGACGGTCGAACCCCTCGCTCGAAGGCCCGCATGTCATCAACATTGATCACTCCGTCATGATTGAGATCCGCGCGCGATGCATCGCCCATCCCAAGGGCACGAAGCTGACGAACGGTAATCTGCGTCAATCCCGGCCTGACTTTGGCCAGCTCGCCGAAGTCTATACCGCAAACCACTTTTGTTGAGGCGAGGAAGTTGCGACTGATAAACGCGTAATCCTCAAAATCGACAATCCCATTGCCATCAATGTCCGCATTGGGGGCTTGAGAGCTGCACGGCGTTCCGGGGGGATCGAATGTCAGCCCCTGCTGATTAATAAAGACGGCGTAATCCTCTACCCCGATCGACGGTGCCATATCTTCAAGGTCCGCGAGGTTCCCCAGCAGCGGTCGGGTACCATCTACCTTCGTAAGCGGATCTCCCGCAAAAGTGATGACATATCGACGATCGACAATCTCGATGTCGGCAATCCCGCGTAGCGAGTGCTTCGGATCCCTCGCGGTCCCGCACACATATCCTGCTGCAGGCAACTTGAACAACATGGAATCGGCGCGCCCAGGAAGATTAAACGGTCGACCGAAAGTCACGGGGACTTCAATCACCTCGGGCGGCCTCGGCGCGATGTCCGGGCTTGTGTAAAACTCAAAAATCATGCACCGCTCAACCGGACCTGCGTCGATGAACGGCGACAGCTCAACAGTAACCTCGATCATGTGCATCTCACGCACTTCGATCGACCATCCACAACTGCTGCTCGCTCCGCATGGGTCCGTCGCAACGCATACGTACTGCGACGTGCCCGCTGGATGCCGGCCACCATGAAACGCAAGGTTGCTAACATCGATCTGGTCCGAATGCAGACCGGTGCACTCAATCACAACTTCGCCACCACACTCACCGGTCGCGGTCGGCGGATCCCACTCGACCACCGAGGAGAGCACGCCCGCGTCCGAATTAACGGAAACATCCACAGGACACGTAATCACCGGCGGTAGCGTGATGTCAAAAAGCCCATCACAACGCGCGGTAGCGTCGATGTAGTCGCCTGACTCTGTCTTGAATCGAAGATCGGAAACCTGTGGCTCAACCAGGCAGATCGAACCATCCGTACACGAATCAAGCGGAGTAAAACGGGCGGCAGCGAGCACCGTGGGCCGCCGTTGACCCGGCTCGCCTACTGCCACAGCAACGCGATACGAGACCGATCCAACGACCTCGTCCACAACAAGCGTCATCGCACGAACGAAGGGCGAAGAAGAATCAGCATCACCACCAGGAACAATATCTACAAACTGAAGCACTGAAGGATCATAAGTAAACGAGAAGGTCGCCTCCGTAACAGGGAAGGCGCTATAGCCCATCTCGACATTGACCTGCATCACCTCCCCTGCCAGATGGCAGATCGCCGGCATGTCGCCGTCGGGAACCAAGCTCGTAAGAATATCAGGCGTTTCGCTGCAAATGCATAGTCCGGTCGCGTCAATACAAAACTGTCCACGACAGCCAGCATCCGACTGGCAGCTCACCGTGTTCAGGTCCGTCCCGGAGCAACCGCCTTCGCCATCACACCGATCGTCAATCGAGCACACACTGCCGTCGTCGCAGACAAGACCAGCACTTGCTGGCGGATGCGCGACATCGCCGGTTTGACCATCGCACACATCGAGCGTGCAAGGCGTCCCGTCAGAGAGGGACGTCAACGTTCGATCGGCGGGATTGCAGCAAACCGTTAGCGGGTCATAGTTGATCGTCCAGTCGCACCGGTTGTCGATGCAGGACCGATCGATGCAGGCACCGCGATCCTCGCAATCCAACGCGACTTCACATGGCTGACACCCTTCGATTTGAGTTCCGATGCAAGCACCCGCGCGACAGATGTCGTTGACCGTGCAAGGTTTCTCGTCATCGCAGCTATAATCCTGCACACAACTCCCCAACGCGATCCGCATCAACGCATCGACAAAGTCTAGCTCAGGGGACTTGGTCCCAAGCGATTCACCACCAGTTGCGTTAGCAATGGCCGATGCGAGCGTCGAGACGCAAATCTCCGCCCCGGTCCCGACGATGGGCGAGACAAATACGTTGTTAGCATTTGCGATGGAAATCGCATTGTCGATTGAATCCCGATCGTCCCCCGGATCGTTGCATCCATCGGGGAGCGAACCGTTGCAAGGGCCTTCATCACCAATCGGAACAACAACCCGAACC
>JAJRUK010000099.1 GCA_024277835.1 Planctomycetota bacterium
CAATATCGAGCGCATCTTCGACAGCGACGGGGCCGTTTTTCAAGTGGTCACCGAGCGTCTCGCCTTCGACGTACTCCATGATCAGGAAACGAGTTCCATCGGCATCGTCGAACCCGTGAATCGCTGCGATGTTAGGATGGTTGAGCGAAGCTAAGAGCTTGGCTTCACGTTCGAAGCGTGCCACGCGTTCTGGGTCGCGCGTCATCGTCTCAGGGAGCACCTTGACTGCGACGTTTCGATCCAGCTTGGAATCGTTCGCTAGATAGACCTCGCCCATGCCACCTGCTCCGAGTGGCGAGAGGATTTCGTAAGGACCGAGTCTCGTACCGTTTGTCAGGCTCATGGATTACTTCCTGTCGGTAACTTGGTCCTGAGTTCTTCGTCCCAGTTGAGCACGACGCTTATCTCACGCGGCGATTTTTCCCATTCGGCAGGTTCAATCATGATAAATCGACCATCGGGTGCCACGTCAAACGCGCGCCACCGCTGGGGCGCCGCGGGCCAGGGAGACTCAAAAAGAACCTCCGGCGCGCCGATCTTCGGCGCCACCTCCTTCTCGAACTTGGCACCCATCATGCGATCGTTTCCGACCCAGTAGAGTTCCGCGTCATCAGGTGCCCAGCGAATGATCTCATTAATCGCAATTCCGACGCCTGATACATGCATCCTTCGACCGTCGTCCGGGAACGCACGGACGAACAGCTCGGGGCGCCCAGCTTCTTCAGAAACATAGGCGAGCCACTTTCCATTGTGCGAAAGCGCTCCGCCGGAGATGGCTGCGGAGCTGTCAAAGATCGGTTGGGTTTCGTTGGGTTTGTCGAACAGGTGTAAGAATAACGTCCGTTTCTCTTGCGTATCCCCGGAACGCTCCCAACGTGCGATCACCAAGCCGCTATCATCAGCAAGCCACGATCTGGGATAATGGAGCGCCCCTTCGAGCGGCAAGACGATCTCGCTCCCGCTTTCCAAATCCTTGACCACAACTTCGTTGACTTCGTACCCTTTCTCGGGTCGCAACCGGCTGTACGCGATCCGCGTGCCGGTCGCTGACCACGTTGCGTCATACGCTTCGCCAATCGTGTTAAATCCGCGCATACTCTGCGCCTTCAGGTCCACGCTCCAGAGTTCCGAGGCGCGTCGTAGCGTGTTGACCATGACGCGCTTTCCATCCGGCGAGATCGATAGCGGTTCCCGGAAGGCATTCTGCTTCTCGGAAGCGCGCTCGACCTTTCCCGTTCGGTCAACCCATGCCAAGTGGCGCCCGACGCTGGAGCGCTGACCGGAGACGTAGGCAAACGTTCCCGTTGAGGACACGTCGTACACGGCCGTGCCGCCCCACTCGCTCGCGGCAACTCCGACGTGGACGACGACTTCGGGACCGGCGACGCGCATGGTCTCGAAGTCAAAGCGTGCTGCGTATAGCGAAGAATCTTTCAGGTACACGAGAAACTCATCCGCCACGACCATCGGAGAAGTGGCCTTCGAAACAACTTGGATCACCGAACCGTCCTTAATGGAGACGGCGAGTATGACATAGTGCTCGATGGTGTTTCCGGTGAATCCCGTCACAAGGATGTAGTCCGGGTTGGGCGTGCGGCAAGCCGCTTCAAATCCCACCACTTCAGGAACGTTATGCGCCGAAAGCAGGGTGAACGATTTCCCCGTATGGGGATCGATGCCGAATAATTCCGTATTGTTCGAGTCTTCGAAGATAATGAGGTCTTGATTCACCCAGCACGGGATTTCCGGAACGTCGTCCATGTCAATGTAGAAGCTGATCGACGCACTTGCGCCACCGGTCAGAGGTATGCGCATCAGCCGTCCGTCCCGAATGAATCCGATCGTCTGGCCGTCGGGGGAAAAGAACGGAGTCGACGCACCTTCCGTACCGGGAAGTGGGCGAACAGTGAATGCGTCCATTTCTCGAATGTAGAGTGGCTGATCCACGCCGGCCACCTGAATTGCCATTGAAGATCCGTCCGGGGCCATGGCCACCTTGACGGGCGACAGTTGCTTTTTCTGCTCACCGCCGTCCGGTTCTGTAATCGCAAACGCAAAGCGAATCGGCGTCCGAGCCAGATGTTCGGAGGAAGAAGTCGGTCCATCTATCGCAAGGTACACGCAAGCCGAACCGATCAGTATTCCCGCGATCAGGAGCGTGAGTGCCCAGACGCGACGGTTTCCGCGCGGCGACTCCTCCAGTGCCGCACCGGCCAATGCCAACGATGAGCCCGTCGGATCAACGATGGCGTTTTCAAACTCAATCCGTGCATCAGCGATATCGTGGAGCCGGCGTTTTCGATCTTTGGTCAGACATCGTCGCAGCAAAAGTTGAATGGTCGGCGGAGTGTCTTGCGGCAGTAGTGACCAATCCGGATCTTTATGCAATATCGCGCCAATGGAGTCGTTGGCTGTTTCGCCTTGGAAAAGTCGCTGACCGGTTAAGCATTCAAACAGAATAATACCGAGTGACCAGATATCGGTTCGTTTGTCTAGTGATCGACCACGCGCCTGCTCGGGGCTCATGTACGCGGCGGTTCCAAGC
>JAJRUK010000100.1 GCA_024277835.1 Planctomycetota bacterium
AGGCGGAGTTGCGGGCTGCGCTCGCCGGTCTTCGGGTTGAGTTGATTGAGGGGCTTTCTGGTCTTGATGCGCAGTCGGAGGATGGTCGGACCGAGCTTTGGCGGTTTGTGTTGATTTGCGGAGTGCTTGCGCTCATGGCGGAGCATAGTCTCGCGTGGTTTTGGGGGCGTCGTCGATGAATTTTTCGTCGCTTCTGATCCAGTCTGTTTCCGCGCTCGCGATCGCGACGCGCGAAGAGGAGCGGATTGTTACGGAATTTCGATATCTTCCCGAGGGATGGGCAGCGATTGGCGCGGTTGCGCTTGTTGGTGCGATCCTCTGGGCGGTCGTCTATATGTACCGCAACGAGGGGCGTGTTGGCGCGTCGGGTCGGGTGCGAGGCGTCTTGGCCGGGATTCGGTGTCTGATTCTCTTAATGCTTTGCGTGATTCTTTTCGAGCCGGTGAGCGTGAAGATTCTGCGGCGGTGGATTGATTCCTATACGCTCGTGCTCGTGGATAACTCTTCCAGCATGGATCTTGCGGATCATTATCGCGACGAAACTGCGCGAGATCGTGTGGCGACGTTGATGGGCGAGTCTGGCGACGCGTCACCTCGGCGGATCGAGATTGTCGAGCAGATTCTTGGTGCAGACGATCGAAGTTTTCTGCGCGGGCTTGCTGATAACAATCGGGTGAAGCTCTACGGGTTCGGCGATGATGTTGAACTTGCCGCCGCGATTCGTGCGACGGGTGAAGGGAACCCAGCCGCGTCTGTGGAAGCGAGCGAGACCGACGCGCAGCCGCGCGGCGCGCTTGGCGATGTATCGAGTGCGCGGTTGGTGTTTGACAGTTCTGGTGCTGCTACGAACGTTGAGAGGGCGCTGCGGCGATCGGTGGAGTCGTTGGGCAATGCGCCGATCGCGGGCGTTGTGGTTCTTTCGGATGGTGCGTTTAACCAGGGGGCGTCGGTCGAAGAGGTTGCACGTTTTGCTCGTGAAAGGAATGTCCCGATTCATACGGTTGGGTTTGGCGATCCGTCGCCGCCGCGCAATGTTCGTGTAGCCGATGTTGCTGCTCCGGAAAGCGTTGTTCAGGACGATCCTTTTGCAATTACGGTGAGCGTTGTTGCGGACGGTGTTGTTGGCGAATCGCTGACGGTGAATCTGTTGGAACGAAACACGACGGTTGGCGGGATCGATCGGGCGGTTCATTCTAAACAACTGCGAATTGGGGCTGGCGGGGTGATCGAACCTGTCGTGTTTGAGCGAACGCAGAGTCGTGAAGGACGATATGTTTATACGGCGCGCGTGATGCCGCTTGAAGGCGAGTCTGTGACGGAGGACAACGAGCGGCAGGTAGCGGTGCAGGTGATTGACGCGAAGACGCGCGTGCTGATTGTCGCCGGTGGGCCTAGTTGGGATTACAGATACTTGACGCGATTGCTTCAACGCGATGAGACGTTCGACGTTAGCTGCTGGCTGGAGTCGGCGGACCTCAGCGCTGTGCGAGATGGCAATACTGTTATCGATCATCTGCCGCGCGAGGCTGAGGAGCTGTTTGAGTATGATGTGGTGATCCTGCTTGATCCGGGTGGCGAGGAGATTGACGAACCGTGGTGCCGTCTTATTGACACTCTTGTGACGGAATATGGCGGGGGTCTTCTGTATGCGTCTGCGCGTCCGCGTACGCCGGCGTTCATGCGCGATCGAAAGTTTCGTGGGATTCAAGACCTGCTGCCGGTGACGCTTGACCCGGAGGCTGACCTTGTCTTGAACCAGGTCGGTCACTATCAGACAACGCCCTCTCCGATCGAGATTCCGGATGCGGCTTATGCTCACTCGGTGATGCGGATGGCTGACGACCCGGTCTCAACGAAGCTTGCCTGGTCGGGTCTTGGCGAGGTGTACTGGCATTTTCCCGTGTTGCGCGAGAAGGCAGTGGCAAATGTTCTAATGCGACACGGAAGCTCGCGGATGCGGAACAATTTTGGCGGGCATGTTCTGGCGGCGGTTCAGTATGTGGGGGCGGGGCGGACGGGGTTTCTGGGGTTCGATTCGATGTGGCGATGGCGACGACATAGCGAGCAGGCGTACAACCGATTCTGGATTCAACTCGTTCGGTATTTGTCAGAGGGGCGACTTCTGGGTGGCAGTAAGCGAGCGACGCTTCTCGTTGAAAATGAGAGGCCATCGCTTGGCGACGCGGTGAATGTTAGCGCGAGGCTCCTGGACGTTCGTTTTCAGCCTCTTGGTCGTGATCGCTTCCAGGCGCGTGTTGAGATCGATGGGGAGCGCAAGGAATTCACGCTCACAGCGCAGGCGGACAGGCCCGGTTGGTACGAGGGGCGATTCGTTCCGGATCGGGTGGGCAACTATCGCTTGAGCGTGCGCTTGCCTGCGACGTCCACGGAAGAACCGGTCGTAACCGAACGCGACGTGATCGTGTCTCGTCCGAATCTGGAAATTCTGAATCCTCAGATGAACCGGGCGGGGCTGATAGCGCTGGCCGAGCAATCGGAGGGCGGTCGGTATTGGGAGATCGATGAGGCGTCTGCGATTCCGGCGGAGATTCCCGATTTGCACGAGGAGATCCCGGTTCGTTCCAGGCCAAAGGCGCTCTGGGATAATGGGTTGGTGTTTGCGGTACTGGCGGGGCTGATGTCGCTTGAATGGGCGCTTCGGAAATGGAATCGACTTCTTTAGGGTAATGAATACACAAGGGAAACAATCTGGCGAGCAGCGAGACGGCGTGATGCTTGACGGGGGAATCCGTAGTCGCTTGGCCGCGGTGATATCGCGGTTGCGGACCTATGTATTTGTGGAAGGGCTTGCGAAAGTTTGCGGGTTCTTGTTCGCCGGGGCGATCGTTCAATTTTTGTTTGACTACGGCACGCACGGGATGCGATGGAGTATGCGGGCGGCGCTTCTGGGGGTGATACTGCTTGTCGCGCTCGTGATGTTCTGGCGGCGGATCATTCGACCGTTGCGCGTGCCGGTGGATTTGCCGGATGTTGCGAACCTGGTTGAGCGGCGGTTTCCGCAGCTTTCATCGGTGTTGATTTCGGCGGTTCGCTTTTCGCGCGGTGAATATGGAGAGGCTGCGAGCAACTCGGCGGCGTTTGTCGGCGCGACGGTTTCGCGTGCGGTGACTGCGACGGGTGGTCTTGATTTTTTCGCTGTTCTGAATCCGACACGGGCGCGTCGGGCGAGTTTTTCTCTTGTAGCGATCACGGCGGTGTGTGTTCTGGCGACGGTTGGTGCACCGGAGATGACGGGTCTTTGGTTTTCTCGAAATGTTCTATTGAACGACGTTGCCTGGCCTCGGAGGACGACGCTGGTTGTTGAGTTGACGGACGGGGAGGAGTTGATTGGTGCTCGCGGTGACGATCTGGTGATTCAGGCGTACGCCCAGGGCGTGCAGCCGCGCGAAGTCGAGTTCTTCTACGAGACGGCGTCGGGGGAGCGCGGGCGCGAGTCGATGGTCACGGTTGGAAGCGAGGGGGCGTTTCGGTATCGATTTACGTTGAAAAACGCGCAGGAGGATTTCAAGTTTTACCTGCGCGGCGGGGACCACACGACGCTCGAATATAACGCTCGTTTGTTAGAGCGTCCGCGTGTTCGGTCTGCGACGATTGAGGTTGTTCCGCCGAGCTATTGCGGGCTTGCGCCGTTTACGCTTGGCGATGAGCAGCGGTCCGGAGAGATGCTTCCGGGGAGTCGCGTGGTTTTTTCGGTGGAGGCGAATAAGCCCATCGAGCAGGCGACCCTGATTGCGGGTACGGAAGTCGTTGCCGAAGCGACGGGTGATGGGAGTCGATTCTCGGTGACGGTCTCGCCGGAGAAGACGCGTACATATCATTTTGCACTTGTTGATGAGGTCGGTTTGACGAATCGTCAGCCCGTTCGTTTTGCGTTACGCGTGATCAAGGACGAGCCGCCGCGCGTTCGCCTGAAACTAACGGCTGCCGGGGAGATGATTACACCGGCAGCG
>JAJRUK010000101.1 GCA_024277835.1 Planctomycetota bacterium
AGGGCGGTCCGATGGCAGTGGGCGGGGTTTTCTTCGGCGCACATGATGGCGGTGCTCTGTTCACTTGCGAGTGAGATGAGTACGTCGATGCCTTCGCAGAACGTTACTGATTGTCGAACGAGTTCATAATCGGTCTTTCCGTTGGGAAGTTGCATCGCAGGGTCGTCGGTCTTGCCGCCGATCTTGTCGCCGAGGTAGACGTACGTTAGACCGGCTTGCTCGACGAACCGCTTAAGATTCTCGCGATTTGCGTGGGGGACGCGGCGGGAATAGGGAACGCTTCTTACGTCGACGAGTGTTTCGATCCTCGCGCCGCGCAGGAGTTCGAGGAACTGCTCAATCGGTGCGACGCTGTGGCCTATGGTGTGAATGGTTGTCGTCACCGGGAAGGAGCCCCTCCATGAATCCTTACGAGTAAAGTTCCGCACCTGATTTGTGAAACTCCTTCGCTTTTTCTTTCATGCCCTGGTCGAGGGCGTCTTTTTCAGATAATTCCAGCTTGGCGGCGTAATCGCGGACATCTTGCGTGATCTTCATCGAGCAGAACTGCGGGCCACACATCGAGCAGAAGTGAGCGACCTTTGCCCCGTCTTGCGGAAGCGTTTCGTCGTGGAACGATCGGGCGCGGTCCGGGTCGAGCGAGAGGTTGAACTGATCCTCCCAGCGGAATTCAAACCGAGCTTTGGACAAAACGTCGTCGCGAAGTTGTGCACCGGGGTGACCCTTGGCGAGGTCAGCCGCGTGGGCGGCGATCTTGTAAGCGATGACGCCCTCTTTCACGTCGTCACGATTGGGCAGACCGAGATGCTCCTTGGGCGTGACATAGCAGAGCATCGCGCACCCGTACCAGCCAATCATCGCCGCGCCGATGGCACTGGTAATGTGGTCGTAACCCGGTGCGATGTCGGTGGTGAGGGGGCCTAGTGTGTAGAAGGGTGCTTCGTCGCAGACTTCGAGTTGCTTCGTGACATTTTCATGGATCATATGCACGGGGATGTGGCCTGGCCCTTCGATCATGGTTTGAATGTCGTGCTTCCATGCGATCTTGGTCAGCTCGCCGAGCGTGTCGAGTTCCGCGAACTGAGCTTCGTCGTTGGCATCGGCGATCGCGCCAGGCCTAAGTCCGTCGCCGAGTGAAAACGAGACGTCGTATGTTTTCATGATGTCGCAGATTTCCTCAAAGTTCGTGTAGAGGAAATTCTCTTTGTGGTGAGACAAGCACCATTTGGCGAGGATCGCTCCGCCGCGCGAGACGATCCCGGTGACGCGCTTGGCGGTCATCGGGATGTAACGAAGAAGGACGCCCGCGTGAATCGTGAAGTAGTCAACGCCTTGCTCCGCTTGTTCGATTAGCGTGTCGCGGAAGATTTCCCAAGTGAGGTCTTCGGCTTTCCCGTCGACTTTTTCGAGCGCCTGATAGATGGGTACGGTGCCAATGGGGACGGGCGAGTTTCGCAGGATCCATTCGCGGGTTTCGTGGATGTTTTTTCCGGTTGAGAGGTCCATGACGGTGTCTGCGCCCCAGCGGATCGCCCAGACCATTTTTTCGACTTCTTCTTCGATCGACGATGCGACGGCTGAGTTGCCGATGTTGGCGTTGATTTTTGTGAGGAAGTTTCGCCCGATGATCATGGGCTCGATCTCGGGATGGTTGATGTTCGCGGGGATGATCGCTCGACCACGGGCGACTTCGTCCCGAACGAACTCGGGCGTGATTTCGCTGGGGATCGCCGCCCCGAAGCTGTTGCCGGCGTGTTGTTTCTTGGCGAAGTCAGCGTAGCCGTCGAGCTTCTGATTTTCGCGAATGGCGATGAATTCCATCTCGGGTGTGATGATTCCCTTGCGTGCGTAGTGCATCTGGCTGACGTTTTGACCTGCCTTCGCACGGAGGACGGGTCGGCGGGCGGTGTCGGGGAATCGTTCCACTTCGATTGGCGTCTCGGCGGTTTTGTATCCGTTGTCTTCGGGTTTGACGCTTCGCCCTGCGCAGGTTTCGACGTCGCCGCGCTGGTTGATCCAATCGGCTCGTAGAGGCTGGACGCCTGTTCGTACGTCGATGGTGGCGTTTGGATCGGTGTAGGGGCCGGAGGTATCGTAGACGGAGAGTGGCGGGTTCGGTGTTCCTTCACCAGCGACGGTGAGTCCGGTAGTGTCGCTGGTTGATTCTTGCGAGCGGGTGATGGTTGGCGTCAGGTTGATTTTTCTCATGGGAACACTGACGGTTGGGTGGAGCGTCCCTTTGACGAACGTCTTTTCCGACCCGGTCAGTGGCTTGACCATTTGTTCGAGGATCGTTGCGCTTGAGGTCGGGTCGGTTGAAGAATCTTGAGCTGCCATGGGTGGCTGCCTCCGCTGTTTGAGTATGATTTTCGTCGATGTTGCGTTGGGAATGGTTTCGCAGACGCGCGAGTCCATCGGCGATTGCATCGCGGATGACGGGCGTCGCTTCCCTACGCAGTTCTTGCCGGTTTCGCGTGGCATCGTAGCCAGCCGCGCATCCTGATCAGGTTCGAGGGTTGTTTTCTCAGCCAGCCTCGCGTTTTTGCGACGGCGGGCACACCCAGCGACGTGCGCGTTGTACCCCTTGGCGGACGTGGGGTCAAACGGACCTGCGTTTTCGAGCGGTTTTCGTAGGACGTGTGTGAGTAGGAGGGACACAAACCGAGCCGCGACCGTGAGGGAGCGAAGAAACAGCGACTCTTGGCATGCCAGCGGATCGCTTCCTTACCAGGCTGTTGAAGAAGTGTGGCACCGGTTTTTAACCGGTGTGTTGTCTCCTGTTTCAACTCCCTGCACCGGTTAAAAACCGGTGCCACACTGAAAAACTTCGTTTTTCAACAGGCTGTTACGGTCGCGGCTCTGGGGGGTACAGATGGGGGTTACGGATATCGTAGAGTATATCGCGACGCAACGCACTCGACGAATAGACCTGGACCTTGGCGGTTTTTCCGGTCGTTGGCGTCCTTATCGCGAGTCGTGAATCGGTCGATAAACGCGCGGGTGGCTGCGGTCTTGGAGTCGCGGTCCGGGAATGCGTGCGCACGATCCGCGAGATCGGTCTGCGCGGCACTGTCGCGGGTTACTGGTGGAGACAACACTCTTATGAACGCAACGATTCTCGATACGATTAAGCAATCCGCGGCTGTCCCTTCGATGCCTCAAGTGGTTCTGCGTTTTTTGGAAATCATGCAGGATCCGGACTTCGATTACGGGGACTTGGTGAAGGTGTTGTCTGCGGACCCGGGTACGGTGAGTGAGCTTTTGCGTTTATCGAACTCGGCGCTGTTTGGTGTTCGGAACAAGGTTGTTTCGACGCATCAGGCGCTGACGCTCTTGGGTCCAAAGCGGACGCGGTCGTTGCTTTTGGGTCGGTATCTTGTTGACTCGATGTCGAGCAAGAGCGTTACGG
>JAJRUK010000102.1 GCA_024277835.1 Planctomycetota bacterium
CGTTGGGCGGAGATCGAGGCGGGGTGGTCGGGGTCTGGGCAGTCGGGGTTGGGGCGGGTGCTGGTGCAGCGGACGGGGTTGCTACTCGGCGGACCGCGCGATGGGGGGATCATCTCTGGTGCGAAACGTGCGGGGGTTGAGCATGGGCTAACGTTCGAAGATCTTTCAGCCGCGGATTTGCCGAAACGTTTTCCGGGGTTTGCACTGGATGATGAGATGTCGCTGCTTTTTGAGCCGGACGCTGGGATTCTATTGGTCGATGATTGCGTGCGTGCTTGCGTTGACCAGGCCAAGGGACTGGGGGCGGAGTTGCACGAAGGCGTGATCGTGACGGGCTGGTCTGGGGATGAAAGCGGGGTCGTGGTCGAGACGGACAGCGGGCGGTACGCTGCGGGGTCGCTTGTTTTTTGTGCTGGCGCGTGGACGGGGGAGATTCTGGCAGGTTTGAACATTCCGCTTGAGGTTCAGCGGCGAGTGGTTCTTTGGTATGAGTCGAACGGCGGGGCGTACCGCGTTTCGGATGGTTCGCCCGTCTTCGGGTTCGAGGTGGGTGAGCATTTCTTTTATGGATTTCCTTCGCTTGATGCTCAAAGTGTGAAGGTCTCAGAGCACTTTCGGTCCGACGCTTCTACGGACGTAGCCTCGGTTCGGCGGAGCGTGTCGGATGATGACACGCATCACATTCGTGCGTTTGCGAAGGCGCATTTGCCGGGGTTAACGGATCGGGTTGTGAAAGACTCGGTGTGCCTATACACGATGACACCGGATGAGCATTTCATCCTCGATCGTCATCCACAACATCCAAACGTCGCGATCGCGGCGGGTTTTAGTGGACACGGATTCAAATTTGCTCCGGTGGTGGGGTCGGTGCTGGCTGATTTTGTTTGCGACGGGCGAACGAATGCGCCGGTTGCGTTCATGGGGCTATCACGGTTCCGCTGATGTTGGGAATGACGTGTCGCCGGTGTTTGCCGTTTCTTCTCCTACTTTTCCCAGAGAGTCTTGGGACGAAGAAGCGCATCGCCAATGATGTCGTGTATTTTTTCCTTGAGACTTTCGTAGGCAGGGCCGGTCGCGGGGCCTGAGAACCCGGTGTAAACCGCCTTGATTCTGTACTTCGAGTCAATGATGACGATCGTGGGATACGAGATGAGTCTATCAAGGAAGGGCAGTGTTTTCTTCGCCTCTCCCTTATCTGCCGTTCCCGCGATGAGGGTCGGGTAGTCGATGTTGTGCCTTTTCTTGAAGCGCTTGACCTGCTTCGCGTCGCGCTGGAAGTCGCCGGTTAGCTCGAAGGCCAGGCCAATGATCGACAGGCCTACGTCGCGGTATCGGTTGTCCAATTCGACCATGAAGTCGGCCGCGTCGTGACAGTTGGGACACCAGGAGCCGAAGATTTCGAGGATGATGAGCTTGTTCTGGAACTCGGGTTCCGAGAGTGTTCGCATCTCGCCATCGAGGTCGCGGAAATGAAGGTCTTCCATTTTGACGTGCGTGACGTAGCGGTTCATCATGAATGGGTTGCGCAGGGATGCGTTTGAGTCTCGCTGGCCTGTCCATTTTTCATGCCAGGTGTCGCGCGACCAGAAGTCGCCGGAGAGCGTGTCGTCCGCACCAAGTGTGGCTGTAAACAAGAAGGCGTGCGCGCCGTCGAAAGTGGAGAGGCGAAGCCTTTTCCCGTCGAAGTCGCCAGCGAGGTAGCGGTAATCGCCGGTGGCGGTCATGAATGTTCCCGTGACCGTTCCGTCGGGTTGCTGCTCGAACGAACCGACCGCTTTGTACTTGTCGCTGTCGAATTTGACGGCCCATCGACCGGCGACGGTCTTGTCCGGAGCGGTCTTTCGCGAAGACTTGGTGAATCGCTGGGTCGGACCGAAGACCGCGTGAAAGGGGAGTTGCGATATTTCGCTGCCCTTGCTTTGTTTTTTCCAGATGCCGTCGAGACGCTTGCCGTTGTCTGAGATTTTCGCCGTGATCGTCGAATCGTAGTGGTCGATTCTGATGGTGAGATTGCCTGCGCTGCTACTCGCGCCCGTGAGCATCATGTTCTCAGAGCCGTTGTGGACGGACGCCTCATAGTCCCCCGAATCCGTCTTCTTGAGTTCGAGTCCAAAGGGAAGTTCTCCGCCGGGGCTATCAAGCCACGCATGCCAGAGGCCTGCGCGCGGGGCGTCCTGGGCACGAGTTGTCGTCGGTTGTGCGAGTATCGCGGCGGCGAGGATTAGAATGGCATGTCTAAGAGTTCTGGTTTTCACTTCGTTTCCTCCTTCGTTGCACTTCGAGGGCAACACTGGCAGCGAGCTGCCAGTAGCACCCAAACAGTGGCGATCGGCGTCATTGCGTTTTGCGCGTCAGTTCAGGATAACGTTAGTCCCATGTTTTGCCCAGAAGACGGCCCGCCTCGACAACGTCCTTGTCGCCGCGCCCTGAGAGGTTCACGACGATCGAGTCCTTCTCGGACATGCTCGGCGCGAGCTTGATCACGTGGGCGATGGCATGGGCGCTTTCCAGGGCGGGGATGATTCCCTCGGTCTCGGCGAGCGTCGTAAAGGCGGCGAGTGCGTCGTCGTCATTCACGGACGTGTACGAAACGCGACCAATCTGGTGCCAATGCGCGTGCTCCGGACCGACGCCGGGATAGTCCAGCCCGGCGGAGATGGAGTGGACGGGGAGCGTCTGCCCCTGATCGTCCTGAAGGACCACCGTCTCCATCCCGTGGAGGATTCCGGGTTTGCCTTTACTCAACGTTGCGGCGTGGCGCTTGTGTTTGAGGTTCTCGCCGGCAGCTTCGACCCCGATGAGCTTAACGTCTTCGTCATCAAGGAAGGGGGCGAAGATACCCGCGGCGTTGCTTCCTCCGCCAACGCAGGCGATCACGCAGTCGGGTAGTGAGCCGGTCTGATCGAGCATCTGCGCGCGGGCTTCTTGTCCGACAATGCATTGAAAGTCACGGACCATTCGCGGGAACGGGTGCGGGCCCATGACGCTACCGATGACGTAGTGCGTGTTTTCGCTGGTTCCCATCCAGTCGCGCATGGCCGCGTTGATGGCGTCTTTGAGTGTCCGTTGACCGGTTTCGACGGAGACGACCTTGGCTCCGAGAAGTTCCATGCGAAAGACGTTGAGCTTTTGACGGCGGATGTCTTCTGCGCCCATGTAGACCGCGCACTCGATGCCAAAGAACGCCGCAGCCGTTGCTGTGGCGACGCCATGCTGACCCGCCCCGGTTTCCGCGATGACGCGAGTCTTGCCCATGCGTTTGGTGAGCAACAACTGTCCGATGGTGTTGTTAATCTTGTGAGCGCCGGTGTGGTTGAGGTCCTCGCGCTTGAATAGAATCTGTGCGCCGCCGAGCTGCTTTGTCAGACGCTTCGCGACCGTGAGCGGGCTGGGTCGTCCGACGTAGTGCGTCAAGATGTCGCAGAACTCACGCCAGAAGGCGTCGTCTGATCGCGCGGCGGTGTAAGCGTCGTCGAGCTGATCGACGGCTGCCATGAGGGTCTCGGGGATGTACCGGCCACCGAATTGTCCGAATCGGCCATCGGCGCTTGGCCCCCACTTGCTGTCATCGAGCGGTTGGAATTGGACCTGCGTCATAGAAGTCTCGTGTTGTTGCTTTGATTATGATGCGCGCGGGATCGCGATCCGCCACCTCACCCGGGCGCGTTAAGTTGGCCGATGGTACTGATCGAGCGCGATTTGTGCAAAGCACGCCGGGCTGGTTTCGGTGGTCGGCTCGGTTAAGATGGTCCTGTGCGTGGATTGACCGAGTAAGCGAGAGAGAGCAATGTCTTATCCGTTGGCAGAAATGATCGGCGAGGACGTCATCCTCGATACGGGTACGCCCGTTGTTTATGTCGGGAAGCTTCTTGACGTGACGGAGCATACGTTTGTTCTGGAAGACGCGGACATGCACGACTTTCGGGATGGCCATGTGCAAAAGGAACAATATCTCGCGGAGCTTTCCGGGGGCGAGGTCACGGTCAATCGCAAGAAGGTCGTCGTCATGAGAGCAACGGTGATTAGCGTTTCGAAACTTTCTGATATTGTCGCGGACTAACGGTCTGTTGAAAAACGAAGTTTTTCTATATGGCGCCGGTTTGTAACCGATGCTGGATTTTGAATCGTGAGGTATTGCACCGGTTACAATCCGGTGCCAAACTTATTGATCATGCGGATTCTTGTAACAGGTGGGGCGGGGTATGTTGGGAGTCACTGCGTCCGCGCGCTCTGCGACGCGGGGCACGATGTTGTCGCGTTCGACAGTCTGGTCAAGGGGCATCGCGAGGCGGTGGATGCGAGGGCGAGCCTTGTCGTCGCAGACCTTGGCGATCGCGGGCGACTCAATGAGGTGCTTGGCGGCGAGACGTTCGACGGGGTGATGCATTTCGCCGCGTTTGCGGAAGTTGGCGAGTCGGTCAAGGATCCGCTTTCGTATTATCAAAACAACGTCGTCAAGAGTGCGGTGCTTCTTGATGCGATGTGCGAACACGGCGTTGGCCGCATAGTTTTTAGCTCGACGTGTGCGGTGTATGGTGTTCCTCCGTCGGCGCCGATCACTGAAGACATGCCACTCA
Organism: Planctomycetota bacterium; assembly: GCA_024277835.1. GTDB lineage: Bacteria > Planctomycetota > Phycisphaerae > UBA1845 > UBA1845 > JAJRUK01. The sequence continues at coordinate 4,578 of JAJRUK010000102.1, forward strand.
ACCCAATCAGTCCGTATGGTCGTACGAAGCTGGCGATGGAGTGGATGCTTTCGGACTGTGCGAATGCGTGGGGGCTTGGTGCAATTGCGTTGCGGTATTTTAATGCGTCCGGCGCTTCGGCGAGCGGGGCGATTGGAGAAGATCACGATCCGGAGTCGCATTTGATTCCGCTGGTGTTGCAGGTGGCGTTGGGTCAACGTGAGAAGATCATGATTTTCGGTGACGACTACGAGACGCCGGACGGGACATGTGTCCGTGATTACGTTCACGTTGACGACCTTGCTGCGATCCACAAGACGGCGATTGAGAAGGTGACTCCGGGGGCGTTTGCGGCGTACAACGTTGGGACCGGGCAGGGGACGAGCGTGAATGCGGTGATCGATGCGTCTCGGAGCGTCACCGGTCACCAGATCCCAACCGAGGTTGTTGATCGCCGGGCGGGTGATCCGCCATCGCTGTTTGCTGATCCAGCCTTGATTTCATGTGAATTGGGTTGGTCACCGAAGTATTCGGAGATCGAAGCGACGATCGAGAGTGCCTGGGATTGGCACCGCTCTCACCCGCGCGGGTTTGCGGAGTAGTTTTCTCGTCAATCTGCGGCGTTTGGAGCGCTTCGGAGCACGAAAGCAATGAGCAGCCAATGAGCAAGCGCCGCGGAAGACGCAATGATCGACGGGCGGAGGAGGGCGTGGTGTCGCGCGACCGGTCGAAGCGGCGGATTTGCCTTTTGCTCGGTTCTGCGGCTTTGATTTTGGTTGTCGCTCTATCTGCGAACTTGTTTTGGTCTAAGAGCGGCGACGGGGGTTGGCCCGAGGGGTTGGTTCGCGGGTCTGCATCGGAGGCCAACGTACTTCTCATTACGCTTGATACCACACGTGCGGATCGACTTGGTTGTTACGGTCATAAAGGGGCAGAGACGCCCAATCTGGATGCGCTGGCGGCCGGCGGGATTCGGTTTGATGATGCCGTCACGGTGGTACCGGTTACGCTGCCTGCCCATACGACGATCATGACGGGGGTTGATCCTCCGACGCACGGCGTGAGGCACAATGGCGAGTATCGTCTTGAAGCGGGTCGGGCGACGCTCGCCGAGGTTCTCGCGGGTGCGGGGTATGAGACGGCAGCGTTCGTTTCGGCGTTTGTGTTGGACGCGCGATTCGGGCTAAGCCGCGGTTTTTCCGTCTACGATGACGACGTCGGCGTTTCGGCGTCCTCTGTCACCGATTTTTCCAGGCCCATCTACGAGCGCTCCGCGACCGCGGTGACAGACAGGGCGATTGCCTGGTTCAAGGGCCACGACTCGTCAAAGCCGTTTTTTTCCTGGGTTCATTATTTCGATCCGCACGCGCCTCGTCAGCCGCCCAGCCCGTTTGCTTCTCGATTCGCGGGACGATTGTACGACGGCGAGATCGCCTACATGGATTCGCAGATCGGGCGGTTGTTGCGTGCGCTGGACAAGGCGGGGGCGATCGAGAACACGTTGATCATCGTTGTTGCGGATCATGGCGAGAGCTTGGGTGAGCACGACGAAGCGACCCACGCAAAGCTCATCTATGAATCAACGATGCATGTGCCGCTGATCCTTTCGTATCCAAAGCGGATCAACCGCGGGCACGTTGTAGATACCGTCGTGGTTTCGATCGCCGATGTCATGCCAACAGTTCTGGAGCTTGTGGGCGTGTCGCATGACGGCGAGTTTGACGGGGTGAGCTTGCTGGCGGGGCGTCTGGATCGCGAGCGAATGATCTACATGGAAACGCTCGCGCCGTATCTTGATAGCGGGTGGTCGCCGCTGTACGGGATTCGTCGTCACCAGGACAAATACATCCTTGCACCGACGCCGGAGTATTATGATCTGGGAGTCGATCCTCACGAATTAAACAATCTGTTTACTGAAACCTCAGAGCCGGCGGCGTCTTCGAGGAACTTGTTGGTCGCGGAATTGTCGTCGCGCATGGAGGGGTTGCCGTCCTTGGCGGCTGCCGCTGCATCTGCGAAAAAGCTGGACCCCGACGCGCAGCGGCAACTTGAATCATTGGGCTATGTGGGGTCGATTCCTGATGCGGACACCCCCGGTGATGAGCTTGCAGACCCGAAGGAAATGATGGCGGTTCTGCAGGCAATCGATGAAGCAGAGGGGTTGGCGACAGCGGGTCGGACCGACGAGGCGTTCGTGATTATCACGGGCGTTGTAAGCGAGTTCCCGCGCGATCCCAAGGCGCTGATCGCGCTCGGTAAGGTCTATCTCCATCAAGATCGTCTTGAGAAGGCTGAAGAGGTGCTGCGCAAGGCGCATGCGATACGTCCGAGTGCGCGGGTTTGTATCTTGCTCGCACAGCTAATGATCGCGGGCCAGCGCATCGACGAAGCCGCGAACTTCTTGGATCAGGCCGAGGTGCTCGAACCTCTGCACGGCGGAATCTATCTTGCCCGCGGCGACTGGCTGACGATGCAGGGCCGACCGTTGGAGGCGATTGCGTCGTATGAGCATGCGAAAGAGGTCGATCCGTATCGCACAGCCCGCGAGGCAGAGTTGCGTATAGCAAAACTACGCGCCTTCATGCGCAAGCTCGAGGAACAAGGGCAATAGCGCCGGGTTATTCTCGATAGGGCGTTGCGGACTGGTAGTGCTGAAGGTGTCGTTGAATTCGTTGTGATCCTCTTGCGTCCTGCCGCGCGTTTGCGAGTGATAGTGCTTGTGTTGCGTGCTGGATCGCGGCATCGAAATCCCCACTGGCGGCGTACGCAGCCGCGAGCGTTGCGAGGTCGTCCGCGGTTGGGGTTCTTGCGTTGACGACCTGTTGCGCGAGTTGGATCGCTTCTTCCGGACTTCGCAAGTCGTCGATGGTTGTCGTTGCCAGTAGCCACGCCAAGCGTCGGGTCAAGTCGATGGATCGCGGAATCGCTTTCTTAGCTGCTCGAAGGGCTTGGATTCCCTCGCGCGTTTTTCCGCTCAGTAGCAGCACCTGAAAAAGGGACATGTGGGCGGACGCATATCGCGGATCAATTTTGAGCGCTTTTCGGAAGAGTTTCGCTGCGTCGCCAAGTTTTCTTGTCTGGAAAAGGACGTTGCCGAGATTCGTCAGGGCGTGCGGTGAGTTTGGTTCTAGCTCGGCGTAGTGCCTGAGATGAACAAGCGCGGCCTCGAATTGCTTTTTTCTTGCGAGGGCGACGCCGAGTCGTCCGCAGGCGCGGGCGAGGTCGGGTGAAGCCGCGACGGCTGCCCGGTAATGGCGAAGGGCGTCGTCTGGTTGCCCGATACCGGCGAAAGCGTCGCCGAGGGAGCTGTGTGCTTCGGCGAACTCCGGTGAGACGGCGATGGCTGCCTTGAAGGCGGCGATTGCGTCGGCGAATTTTTTCTGACGCAATAAGGATTCGCCAAGTCGCCGCAGTCGGCGGGGGTTGCTCTGGGTCCGGCGGAGACTCATCTCAAAGGCGTGCTGAGCTTCGGCGTATCGCCCCGATTCCAGAAGTGCGCGTCCGAGCGTGTTATAAAACTCGTCCGATTCGGGCGACTGTTGCACGAGCGGCGTCACGGTC
>JAJRUK010000103.1 GCA_024277835.1 Planctomycetota bacterium
ATGGGAACCGCTGCTTGAGCTAGATAGGGACTTGTCGTCCGCTCCGGTTCGTGGGACGAACTTCCTGCGGGTGGCCATCGAATGTCGCGGCAAGAAAGACCCGCACGTCATCGTCAACGAAGTCGTGAACCAGTGGTATCACGCAGTCAAGCAGCGCACGGCGGAGGATTACGCATCGGGGTCGCTGGAAGCAGCGCGAAACGAGCTTGACGATCTTCGTCGAGACATTTCGTCAAAACGCGAGCGTCTCAAGGCGATCGCACAGCGGATGCCGCCCGGCGCATTGCGGAACCCGGACAATATTACCGCGCTTGATGTCGCAAAATATGGCGATCAGGTCGCGACGTTGCGGCTGGAGCTTTCGCAGCTCGATCAATACCGCAGTATCTACAACGATCCGTCCGGCGTGCCCATTACCGCCGAGGATCGCGCCGTCGTCGAGCAGGATCCGCAGGTGGCGGAGCTTGCGCGGGCCGGTTTCCTCCTGCGTCAACAGCGGGCAGCAGATGCGAAGGTCTTTGGCGAAACGCATTCGGTGCTTCGCCAGCTCGACGCGCAGATCGCTGCGACAGATCAAAAGATCGAAGAGCTTCGCTTTGAGAAATGGGCTGAGCGGCGGTCTGATATTCGCGAAGCTGCGAACACTGCGTATGCGAATACGCAGCACTCGCTATTTTTGTCCGAGGAAAACCTGCGGCGAGCGGAAGCGCAGCAGCAGGATCAAGACCGCCTTCTCTTTGACTATGGCGACCTTTCTCGTGACATCGGGCGGACGGAGTCTTACAAGCTCACGCTTGAGGAGTACATTCGAGGGCTTGCGCGGGTCAAGTCTCAGCAGACGGCGATCAATGTGAACATCGCCCAGAGTGCGATCGAGCCGCTACAGCGTCATTCACCGAACGTCTACCTTCTGCCGGTTGGGATCATCTTCGCTTTCGCGATGGCGGTTGGGCTGGGCTTGGGCGTTGAGTTGCTCGACAAGTCGATCCGTACCGGTCAGGACATTGTTCGCCACATGGATATTGGGATACTCGGTGCGATTCCCGACACGGACGACGAAGAAGTTTCCATCAGCCACGTAGAGACCGCGGTTCGCGATGAGCCGCAGTCGATGATCGCCGAGGCGTTTCGGCAGATTCGCACGAATCTTCAGTTTAGCTCGCCCGCGGATCGTCAACGAACGATCATGCTGACCAGTCCGCGACCAGAGGACGGAACGACGTCGGTCGCGTGCAACCTCGCGCTGACGCTTGCACAGGGCGGGCGTCGCGTGTTGCTTGTCGATGCGAACCTGCGCAGGCCGCGGATCAACGAGATTTTCTCGCAGACCGGATCGAACGGATTGAGCAATATTCTCATTGGTGAGGGTTCGCTCGCGTCATGTGTCGCCAAGACCGACAACGTGCTGCTGGATACCCTGGGTTCCGGACCGAAACCGCCGAACCCCGTTGATCTTTTCACGGGTTCTCATTGGCCTACGTTCTTGAAAGAGGCGGCGGGGCAATACGATCAAGTGATCTTCGATACTCCGCCGGTGCTTCTGGCAAGCGACGCGGCGGTCATTGCGAGTTCGGTCGATGGCGCGGTTCTGGTCATCCGGGCGAATCGTAATTCGCGGGGCGTTGCGCGGCGGGCGTATGGCGTGCTTCGTTCGATCGACACCCATGTGTTCGGGGCGGTGCTCAACGCAGCCCGGGTCACGCGCGGCGGGTATTTCCGCGAGCAACTTCGCACGTTCTACGAGTATCAAGAGGGCGCCGAGCTGCCTACGCTGCCGGCGAAATAACTCGTTGTCTCAAACCGATCGCGAGCGTATCATGTTGACCGGGCGATGATGCCCGTGCGAGGTGACCGATGCGTTCGATCAATATGCTGGACCTGAAGGCGGAATACGACCTTTTTCGTGATGATATTCGCGAGGCGGTCGATCAGGTTCTGGAAAGTCAATACTTCATCGGCGGTCCAGCCATTGCCGACTTTGAAGCGGCGATGCGGTCGCGTATCGGCGCATCAGAAGCGGTGGCAGTGAGCAGCGGGACCGATGCTCTGCTCTGCTCGCTCATGGCGCTGGGCGTGGGTCCGGGCGATGAGGTTGTTCTTCCTGCGTTTACGTTCTTCGCGACCGGCGGCGTGGTTGCGCGACTCGGTGCGACGCCGGTTTTTGTCGATGTGGACGAGCGAACGTTCAACCTTGATCCCGCGTGCGTTGCAAGCGCTCTTTCCGATCGGACAAAGGCGGTCATCGTGGTCCATTTGTTCGGGCAATGCGCGGACATGGTCGCACTTCGTGAGGTCGTCGGCGATCGAAAGGTTGCGCTGGTCGAAGACGCATGTCAGGCGATCGACGCGACGGATCATGGTGAGGCTGCCGGGACGCTTGGCGATGTCGCATGTTTTTCGTTTTACCCGACCAAGAATCTCGGCGGGTTTGGCGAAGGCGGGATGATCACGACCAACGACGAGAAGCTTGGCGCATTTGCACGTCAGTTGTGTCGCCACGGACAGTCGGATCGCTATTTTCACGAGCACGTCGGGGGCAACTTTCGCCTGGATACGATGAAGGCGGCGATTTTGAAGGTCAAGCTCGCGAAGCTCTCGGAGTTTACCGATCGGCGGCGAAAGAATGCGGCGTCGTATGATCGGTTGCTCGCAGGCTCGCCCGTGACGACGCCTCTTGTTCGCGATGGCTGTAAGCATGTGTATCATCAGTACACGATCACTTGCGATCGGCGGGATGATCTCGTGGCGTTCTTGCGGGATCGGGGCGTCGGTGCCGGGGTTTATTATCCGCTGGGTCTTCATCGTCAGCCCTGTTTTGCGGGGAAAGGGGGCGGCGGTTCGCTTCCCGTGACGGATCGCCTTTGCGAGCGTGTTGTTTCGCTACCGTGTCACCCGATGCTTGCCGATGACGATATAGCGTATGTAGCCGGGGCGATCCACGAGTTTTTCGGGACCAGCATGTCGGTCGACGCAACGGGAAAAGCAGGCGCGAAGGCGAGGGCTTAACGAGTAAGTTGAACGAGTGTGGCACCGGCATCTCGCCGGTGTTGGCGACGGTGTGTTTACGGGAAGAGCGTTGTATGCGATCTTTGGTGACAGGTGGTGCGGGCTTTTTGGGGAGTCACTTGTGCGATCGGTTGATCGCCGAGGGTCATGAAGTTGTTGCGCTCGACAATCTGTATACCGGGTCAAAGCAAAACATCGCCCATCTGCTCCCGCGACCTGATTTTACCTTTATCCAGCACGACATCGTTGACCCAATCGAATTAGAAATCGATCGGATTTTCAATCTTGCATGTCCCGCGTCGCCGGTGCATTACCAGCACGACCCGGTGAAGACGGTGAAGACGTCTGTGATGGGCGCGCTGAATATGTTGGATCTTGCAAAGCGTTCCAATGCACGAATCATGCAAGCTTCGACGAGCGAAGTGTACGGCGATCCTCTCGAACATCCGCAGACGGAAGCGTACTGGGGCAACGTCAATCCGATCGGTCTGCGAAGTTGTTACGACGAGGGGAAGCGCGTCGCCGAGACGTTGATGATGGATTACCATCGTCGAAACGGCGTGGATACGCGCATCGTTCGGATTTTTAACACATACGGACCGCGGATGGCGACCGCCGACGGTCGCGTTGTTTCGAATTTTGTTGTGCAGGCGCTAGGCGGTGAGAAGTTGACCGTATATGGCGACGGCTCACAGACGCGGAGCTTTTGTTTTGTCGATGATATGATCGACGCGTTCGTGCGATTGATGAACTACGAGTCGAACGACGCCCACGAGCCGATCAATGTCGGAAGTGGCGACGAGCGATCGATGAACGACGTTGTCTCGTGTTTGGCGGAGATCGTCGGGAAGAAGCTCGAAGTCGAAAGGCGTCCGTTGCCGTCGGATGACCCCGTTCGCCGAAAACCAGATACAACGCGAGCAGAGTCGCGCCTCGAGTGGTCACCTCGGGTGAGCTTTGTTGACGGGCTGACCAAGACGGTCGCGTACTTCAAGACGCTCACGGGCTAGAGCGTTTAACGCTCAAGTGTTTCGGGCAACCCCCTCGATCCCCCCTGAGTAAAGGGGGGCCGGAAGCGCGAGGCCGCTAGAGCTGATTGTTACTTGCTCCAGGGTATATTGGCAGGGGATGTCGATCGGGCAGGTTTCCTGAGCGTTCTTTCGAGGTTCCCGGTCTGTTTCGTTCGTTCGCCTTGAACGAATCGCCCGCGTCGGTCACAATCCTGTACTGATCTCACGCATGGACACAAGGAGCGAAGCTTATGTTTAGCAAGACGATTTGTATGACGCTCGCGGCGACGATGCTGTCGTGCGCCCCGGCGATGGCGGATGGTAAACCGAAGTCGGCAGACGAACTGATCGGCAAGTATGTCAAGGCGATCGGCGGTCGTAAGGCGATCGACGCGGTCAAGTCGGTTCGGTTTATTGGTAAGACGATGATCGGCAGCATCGAAGCGCCGATGACGATCGAGATGGCCAGGCCAAACAAGATTCGCACCGAAATTGACTTTCAAGGGACCAAGCTCGTGACGGCGTTCGACGGCGTGATGGGTTGGTTCATTTCTCCGTCCGCGGGCAGCTCGTCCGCCGAGAGGATGACGAACGAGCAACTGGACGCGGCGCTGAATCAGGCGGATTTCGACGGCCCGCTCATCGACTACAAGAAGAAAGGCCACAAGGTTGAGCTTGCTGAGGACGGGATGATCGATGGATCCCCGACGCTCCGGTTGAAGATGACGAGAAAGGACGGCGCGGTCGAGTATTTTCATTTTGACCCGGAATACTTCATCGTTGTCGCGCGAACCAAGCGGGTCGCGTTTGACGGTGGTACGATCGAGGAGGCGAGGCATTTCGGCGACTACAAACCCGTCGCCGGGAGGTTGTTCGCCCATTCCGTGGAAAATAAACGCGGGGGAATGACGCAGGGGCTTATCTCTTTCCAGAAAATCGAGGTCAATCCGAAGTTGAGTAGCGATCGATTCTCGATGCCACGAACTGCGGCGGGCGGTTTCCCCGACGAGCGCGATGAGTAACGGCGTGTTTTTTCCAACCATTGCTAACGAGGCGAAGCAGCCCCGACCGATTCTATGAAGAGGGGCTGCGAGCTGGCGGATAGGCGCATCGCGGTACCCCTTGGGAGTGCAATCATGAAACACACGTTCTTCTTTCTTGCGGGTCTTGGATGGGCGACGTCGATTTCGATGGCCGGGGTTGTTACGCTCGACCCGGCGGTCGCGACTGTGTCCCAGGGCGACATCGTTGAGTTCGCGGTCACCATTAGTGCGACGGATCTGGCAGAGTTTGACGCGATCGATGTTATCCTCAGCTCTGATCTTGCAGACCTCAATCTGTCGTTCACGTACGATGCGAGCTTCGCTCCGTCGTTTCCTGTTGGAACACCGACGGCGTTCGGCATTTTCGTCAGCGACCTGTTTGTGGGCGGTTTCAAGGCGGACAGATGGCAATCGCCTATTCTCATCGGAACGCTCCGCGTGGATACAGCCACGCTCGTTCCGGGTACATACGCCGGTGTCATCGGCGCACGCCCGACTCGCGAAGAGGAAGAGACACTCGCGGCGCTGAGTAAGGTGACGCTCGGCGTGGCGTCGGAAACGCTTTCGGGAACCGCTGATATTGTGATCATTGACCCCGACGCACCCATTGGACCGACTGACCCGGTTCCAACGGTAGATACCGACGCCGACGGCGTGGCCGACAGCATTGATGCGTTCCCGAATGATCCCGACGAGACGCTGGATACCGATGGTGATGGATTGGGTAACAACGCGGACTTGGATGACGATGGTGATGGCATCGAAGATGTCGATGATCCGACGCCGTTGGGGGATGAAGTGATCGCAGACACCGGCGGTGATGCAGGAACAGGCGACACGGGCGGCGAAACTCCTGCCGGCGGCGATGGCACAACTACTATTGAAGAAACGACCGGCGGCGACGCGACGCCAGTCGCGGTACCAACATGCGGTGCGGGCATGGCGGCCATGATGTTTGGCACGTTCTTTGGACTCTTTGCGGTTCGCTCGCGATACAGGATCGTCCGGTTTTCTTCACACAAGTCAGCGCGATAGCAAGCCGTTGAAAAAGTGTGGCACCGGTTTGTAACCGGTGTGGTATCTCCTGATCCAGTGTCCAGCACCGGGCCAATCGACGTCGGAGAGATCTCGATGAAAGCTTGGTTGCTTGAGGGGTTTGACGGATTGTCGTCGCTACGACTGGCGAGCGATGTCGCGCGCCCCGAAGTCGCATCCGATCAGGTTCTCGTTCGCATTCGCTACGCTGCGCTCAATCCCGCTGACCGATTCCTTTCCGAGAAAATGTACCCTGCTACCCCGCCGTTGCCGCATATCCTGGGTCGCGACGGGTGCGGTGTGATTGAGGAGGTGGGTCGTGAGGTCACGGCGTGGAAGGTGGGTGATCGCGTTACGCTTCTTCGCGGCGAAGCGGGCGTGCAGCGATGGGGGACGCTGGCAGAGTTTCTTGTCGTTCCGCAGGAGGTCTTGGTCCCGATTCCCGATGGCTGGGATGATCCGCAGGCAGCCGCTGCACCGCTTGTCTATCTAACCGCGCATCAGGCGCTCACGCAGTGGGGGCCGGTGGAAGACGGCGTCGTGCTTATCACCGGTGTCTCGGGGGGGGTGGGGATGGCGGCCCTTCATCTCGCCAAAGCGATGGGCCATCGGGTGATTGGCTTAACGCGCGGGACCGCGAAGCACGAGAAGCTACTGGAACAAGGGGCTGACCTGTTGCTCGATCCAACCGACGCCGACCCTGGCCGCGACCAAGACTCCGATCGCATACCCACTCCCCTCAAACAACAGATCAAAGCGTTCACCGAGAAGAAGGGCGTCAACATTGTCGTGGATAACATCGGCGGCGAGCTTTTTTCGACGCTGCTCGATGTCATGGCGAACAAGGGCGGGATTAGCACCATCGGAGCGCTCGGCGGTCCGGTGCCGAGTTTCAACACGGCGAAACTGATCTTCAAACGAACGAAAATCGGCGGCGTCTACGTCAACGACTACTACGGCCACCGCGCTAGGTCCGCATGGACGGAAATTCTCGCGTTGCTAACAAAGGTCGGTAAGAAGCCGGTCGTCGATTCGATCTTTCCGATGGGGGAGCTGTTGGACGCCTTCGCGCACCTCGCGCAAGGTCCGATTGGGAAAGTGGTTATCAAAATCGCCGAACAGAGTCTTTGCAATCCCTCCGCTCGGCGATGACCGCCGCCGCCCATGTTCTCGAACGAAGCGCGGAGCTGGGTTGACTAGCGACCGAGTCTCCTGGAGACTTGGTCGTGTTCCCGAGCCAAATATCAAGGGGCGCAAACATGCGTTTGGTAGGCCCTTGCTTGTTATCGATAGCGGTCGCATCGTTCATCGCCGCCGGTGCTCAACCGACCGGGCGTCATCTCTCGGCGTATGCCAAAAAAAATTCACACTGGTTCCGCAGTGCCATGCACGTCCTCGATCCCGATAATCGCCGCGGTTATTTCATCCTGTGAATGAAAGACTTTGATTAGAGTCCGCTAATCAGACGTGCGAACGCAGGTCCGATAGCGTTATCATGTCCCGGTGAGCGTGCCAAGAGTGGAGATCGACTTGTGTCTGCATATGATAAGTATCCGTTTGAACGCCATGAGGGGGGCAGTGTTGCCGCAAAGAGGAACGTAGGCGTGGAATCCGTATCTGCATGTCGAGTCCTTCTCGTTGAGGACGACCTTGGCGTCGCGCAAGCGGTGCGCGAAGGTCTCGGGCAGCGGGGGTTCACCGTTCGTCACGCCTCTGACATCGCTTCCGCGACCAAGCTGATCGACTCAGGGAACACCGACGTCATTGTCCTGGACCTGACCCTTCCTGACGGTACCGGTCTTGATTTTGCCGCTTCTTTGCGCCGCAAGCACGTCGCTATTCCGATCCTCATGCTGACCGCCAAAGACACCATCGCTGATCGTGTGGATGGGTTCCGCCACGGTGCGGACGACTACCTTTGCAAGCCGTTCGACATGACCGAGCTGGCTGCTCGTCTTCTGGCGATCTTGCGTCGAACCCACCCCGCCCGGAGACATGTGATCGCGTACGCTGATGTTGAACTTGACCTTGTGACACGTACCGTTCGTCGTGGTGACGTCGAGACGTCGCTATCCGCTCGGGAGGCGGAGCTACTCGCCTACATGATTCGCCACAACGAAACAGCCCTCTCTCGAGAGAAAATTCTTCAGGAGGTCTGGGGGCAGCGAGCGGAAGACGATAGCAATGTCCTCAACGTGTATGTCAACTACTTGCGTAACAAGATCGACTTTAGCAACGACGAGCGGATGATCCATACGGTTCGCGGTATCGGGTACATGCTGTCCCGAAAAGAACCCGACGAACTCGCCCATCAGCAAAGCCAGTAAGTCTTCCAAGGTTGCGACCGAGACGGGCGATAGAAGTCCAAGCGAAGCATACGACCCCACTCGATCCTCCCTTGGTAATGGGGGGACGGAAGAATCGGCCCGCAACAATTGACATGCGCTTGTTCTAGCTCTTCGATTCGGCGTGGGCGATGGCTGCGTAGACGACGGCCGCGAGCGCGTCCACCTCAAACGGTTTCACCAATCGACCCAGTGATACACCCTCAAGGACAGGCGATAGGGCGGGTGCGTTTCCCGTTGTTGTAAAAACCACGCCAATCGTCCTTGCGTGAAGGGCGAGCGCAACGCGGGTTGCGTCGTCGCCGGGCATGGTCAGGTCAACGATTCCGAGTGCTGTCGGCGCATCGTTTTCGATTTCGCAAAGTGCGTCGGAGGCGCTTTCGCACGCTGTAACCGCGTATCCCCATCCCTGCAAGGCGGTGGCCATTGTGTTGCGAATCATGGCGTTAGGATCGACCAGTAAGATCCTTCCGGCATCGAGGTGGGCGGGCACGTCTTGTGTTTTGGAGGCTGTCGGTCCGTGGACCGCTTCGCAGACGGGTAGGTAAACACGAAAGGTTGTACCCTGCCCGGGCGCGCTCTCAAATTGAATAAACCCGCCCGCGTTCCGCACCGCCGAGTAGACGATGGCCATCCCCATCCCGCGCCCACGATGCGCGGCTCGCGATTTTGTCGTATAGAACGGCTCGAAGAGTCGCGCATGCACCTCGCGTGTCATGCCGCTGCCCGTGTCAGCCACTGTAATCACAGCGTAAAGCTGCTCGCCGCGGTCGCTGTCGGGGTTGGTGGCCTTCGCCTGCGAAATCGACAAGGACAAGCTTCCCCCTTCCGCCATGGCGTCCCGGGCGTTTCTTACAAGGTTCAGTAGCGTTTGTGTGAACTGATCCCGGTCCATGCGGATCAATACGGAGTCGCCAAGGTTGGCGGATAGGTCGATCCCTTCGCAGAACGACGGGTCAAGTGAGTCGAGGATCAGTTGTACGCCGTCTCTTGCGCAAAAAACCTGCGGCTCGCCGTGGGCGCTTCCCGCAAAGTTGAGCAACCGCCGTGAAAGCGCCGACGCCTGCCAGCAAGTGCGAACCGCCGCCCGAATGCGCTCCGCATGTCGCTCATTGCCAACGTCGCCTTCAAGCAGCGAGAGCGTTCCGATCACGCCCGCGAGCAGGTTGTTAAAGTCGTGAGCCAATCCGCCCGCGAGCGTTCCGACCGCTTCCATCGTTTCTGCCTGTCGGAGCTTGCGCTGAAGTTGTACGCGCTGCGTTACGTCGCGAAGCACAATGGCGGCGTGCCTCGCGTCGCCGGCGTCAACGCGATAGACGAGGATGTCAGCGAGCCGGCTTCGCTCGCCGCTCGCGTCGCACGAAAGCGCGACGTCAATCGCGCGATACCGTAGTCCCTGATTGATCGCTGCCTGGATGACGCCGTCCCAGTCGCACTCCGCACTTTCCCAGTGAGGCCAGGCGTCCAGCAGCGTTTTTCCAATCGGACCCGCGCCCTCGACGCCGAGTAGTCTGCTATCTCCGTCGTGGTATTCGATGATCTCACCGCGCTGATCAACGAGAATGACCGCGTCTTGAAGTTCCTGAAACAAGAGGCGGTGCTTGGTCTCGGATGCGGCGAGCTTTTCGTGCGCTTCGAGGACGGATCGCGCCATGTCATTCATGGCGTCAGCGAGCGAGCCAAGTTCGTCGTCGGAGGCAATATCAACCTGATAGTTGAGTTCGCCTTGTCCGAATCGATTGGCTGCTTCGTGCAGCGTCGTAATCGGCGTGAGCAGCCATCGACGGATCAACATCGCGCCAATAATCACGAGCAGCGCCGCGAGTCCACCGATGACCACGGTCAATGAAAGAACTTGCGAAGAGGTGGCAGCGAGACGCCGGGTTGACGTGTTTACCTGGGCGTCGAGCGCCGTCTTTGCTTCGACAATTCTTGCCTCAAGCTCGGGTAAGATCGTCAGCTCAATCCGTTCGGAATACTCATATCTCGCTTCCGCCTGCTTCCCCTCTTCCAGAAACGCAAGGCAGGCGTCGGACGCAGCCGTCAGTCCTTCGGTCTGTGCGAGAAGGCGAGACCAGACGATCTTCCCGTCTCCGTCGGCGTACGAGGCGAGTTGTCTCAGCGATGTAAAGAAGGCGTCGCGCGACGTGAAATAGGATCGGGTAGCATCGTCGCGCCCTTCAACGAGTGCGTGAAGCGCGAAAACCTGCTTCTCGAGGGAAAGGTGCATCCGGTCGGCCCGGACAGTTTGGCCGATCGCTCTTTCAAACCCAACGACCGCTCGACCCACGTACCACTGTGTTCCGTAGATCGTTGCGATCGCTACAAGAAATGCAAAAGCCCCGAACGCAGAGAGCAATCCGATGAGCTTTCTGCGAAGTCCCTGCGACGAGCGGGCGGTTGTCACCGCTTGGCCTCGGCCTGGTATTTCCAGTCCCACCGTTCGGTCTCAGGGTGCCCGCTTGATTCGACGTGCCCGTCGGTCAGCGCGACGTTGATCTTTCCGCCATGCCTGGTCGATGGAGTCCAGAAATGACCGGATGAATAGGGTGTATTATGTTCGCCGTTGGGAGGCGCGAGGTAAAACGGATCAATCCCCGCCCGGCCCGCTCCTTCGCCATCGACTTCCATCACGATAGGAACAAATGGGCGGTCAAGAATTCTCGAAGAGACCCGCGTCACCCGAACCGGCGAGAGTACCGACTTGCCCCTGAAGTTGAGCGTGGTTCGGTACAAACGCATGTTCATCGCGAGCGTCACCTCCGCGACCGGAGTGATTGATTCTCGACCGCAAGGAAACCCCTTTCGTCGTTCGAGCTTCGTCGTCCCCGACGGACACATCATGACCTCGCTGCTGGACCTCAGTGTTGCAAATGTCGTATCGCCCTGGTCCCAGAATTCGTCAATCCCGTAGAGCTGTTCTTGGAAGTCGTTCATGCGAAAATAGTTGGGGCCAAGTTGTTCGCTATCGCCTTGACCTTCCGCGCTCTCGCCGCGAACGAAGAAGTCGAACTCGCGAGAGATGGTGCGCATGTTGACGGAGCAGACGAGTTTCTTAGCGCTCTCTCGTGCGGAATGAAGTGCGGGAAGCAGGATGCTCATCAGCGTCGCGATAATCGCAATGACAACGACCAGCTCGATGATCGTGAATGCTGAGCGGTGGGGGAGGGGGCGCAAGCAGAACTGCGGTCTCTTCCGTTGCGGTGTTACCCGTCGCATACGCTTCCTTCTCTGATTACTACCGGTCTCGAAACTTGGTACGTCACTTCGGCCCGGTCATCATCCGACCCAGCTTATCCGCATCGACAAGCTCAACGACTCCGTTGATATCGATGTCCACCCCGATACAGATATTGAATTCCATCGAATCGACTCCGAAGCACCGCTGAAGCGCCGCCACATCCGCGAGGTCGATGTCATTGTCATCATCGTCATCCCCGTCCGACTGGCTCGCGACGATGTCGAACGTACTGACGACCCCGTCCTGATTAACGTCGAAGAGGCTAAAGTTGCTCCCAAATTCCGCGATGACGACGGTTCCGTCAATGATCCCATCTAACGCGTCCTTCGTCGCGATATACCCGGCGATCAGATCCTCGTCGTCAGGATCAAACTCCTCATCGCCATCGACGTCGCCACGGACAATATCGGGATGCACATCGGACCAGAGATAGTATACACCAGATGGGCTGGATTCCGTATAGGCTGACCCCAACAGGACCGTCACATCCCAATCGCTGGGTGCGAGGTAGCTGACTGCGTCACGATTCGCCCATCCGACCAAAATCGCCTCCTCGGGGTCACCAGAGGGGAATTTCGACAGGAAATCGGCACTCAGTACCGCGTCAAAAAGCGCCTCCTCGACCGACGCCTGGTCGGTCGGATCAAGGTTCAAATCTTCTACGGCAGCGCCCGAAATCATGGCTGCTCCGTCTTGTGTTAAAGGAAATACGAGCGAAATAACGGTTTGATTTGCGTCGATGTCGTGCGCAAATTGAAGCGTCGATTCCGGTTCATACTCCCCGGGGTGCGGGCCTCCTTTGACGAAACTAAACGGGGCGAACCCGTGTGCGCGGTGGAAGAACAGGGCTGTCATTTGCCACGTTTCACCAGCTCCGAAGATGAAGTCGCCGTCGCCCTCTATTTCGATGATGTCGCTGGGCGAGAATTCTCCACCAAGCATCGCCAGATGAAACTCCTCCCCACTTCGTTCGATTTGTGGCGCGGTCAAGAAATTGTCGTCGAACGCACTCGCGTCGATCGCGACCCGGTCTTGGATTTCCTCTTCGCCGATCATCCCGCCAAAGCGCGCCGCGTTTGCGAGGTAGCGGTATTGCGGCGCTTCGAGTTCGCCCCCGGTGTCCGGCTCTTCATCCATGTCGATTTCAACGAACCCGTAAACCGGGTTGTCGCCATAGACAAACGGCGCATACCCGAGTGGATCGACGCTGCCTCCCGGATTGGCTAATCCATCGAGGATCAGATCGAGGCGGAAGAAGTCCGCGCTTGAGGAGCTTGGATCGGAGACCCCGTCAAACAAGGTCACGGAAGCATCAAAAGGAAAAAACGCTGCGAGGTGAACTTCGACAAGATCGGGAAGGCGATGGGCGAGTATGTCAAACGCCAGGTTCCCGCCCGGATCAGTCTGACGGGGAACAGCATCCGCAAGGGCGTCACTATGACTGTCGCTGCTATCGCCCGTCGTCGGGACCGCCATCACCACGGGTCCAACCGCACACAGAATGAGTAAGACCGCGGCTACAATCGCCAACGCGCGGTAACGAAGAATACGGAATGTCAACGAGTCAAAGATCAAGTTTGAATCACCCCAATGCGAACCAGACCGTAGACGTGCCCCCGCACGCTCCTCAGGTTCCCATTGTACCGAATTCCGCTCCATTTTCCGAATCAAAGTGGGCATTTCATCAACGCCCGGTAACGTCGTACATGGCACTCCCCTGCGATGTCGTCCGTTCTTACCGAACGGCGTGCGAGAAGCCGCCAACGCTATTTTCGCTGCAAAGTACGCGCAGGACCAAGGCGAATAAGGTCGTTCTAATGCTCAGCAGACGCGACGAGAGGTGAGATTGTTCGATACGGGATAGATGTGCCGCCGATGCTTAAAAAAGCGGTCGTTACAGGTCGGTTTAAGGTGTTTTCTCCGTTTCAAGCCCTCGGCGGATGGGTGTCACCAACGTTCGCTCGACCAAGTCGCAGCGAATTGGTCACCACGAACAGGCTGCTCAATACCATTGCCCCGGCTGCGACCATCGGGTTAAGCAGTCCGCCGATTGCCAGAGCGATGCCGATCGCATTGTAAATGAACGCCCAAAAGAGATTCGCGCGCACCGTGCGCACCGTTTTTTTTGCGAGCGATATCGCAAATGGAACGTCCTCTAAATTGTTTCCAAGGAGGCAAACGTCGCCGCTCTCGCGCGTGAGGTCCGCACCGCATCCCATCGCGATCCCGACATTCGCGGCTGACAGCGCGGGGGCATCGTTAAGGCCATCACCCACCATCGCCACGCTCCCGTGTGTTGTCTGCAATCGCCCTATGGCCGCGACTTTGTCCGGCGGCGAGAGTTCTGAAAGCACTTCCACGTCGAGCGCGACGCCAATTCGCTCCGCGCGTTTCGCGTGATCCCCCGTAAGAATCGATACGTCGAGTCCAAGACGGCGGAGTTGTGCAAGCGACGCCTGTGCGTTCTCTCTTGTTGACTCAGAAAAAGAGGCGACCGCATGTACTTCATCTTCTACGGCGAAGCAAACAACGCCGAGCGCGTTCGCCATGGCTGAGGTCGCTGTCTGTTCGAGTTTTTCGGGAAAACCGATTTGCGCTTCACGCATCATGGCGACACTGCCCAGTCGAACCATACGACCCGCCGCCGTTCCCGTGACTCCGCGACCGGGGATGTTTTGAATGTCTGTGACCTCACCGCGTTCGATACCCTCGTGCGCTAAGTATCTCGCAAGACTCCTCGCCAGCACGTGCCTCGAAGTTTCCGCCATCCC
>JAJRUK010000104.1 GCA_024277835.1 Planctomycetota bacterium
GACGCGTGTGACAACTGTGTCAACGATGCCAATGAAGATCAAGCTGATGCTGATGCCGACGATGTTGGCGATGTCTGTGAAGGCGATCGTGACGGCGATGGCGTTCTCGATGATGACGACAACTGCCTGATTACGACGAATCCCGACCAAGCTGATACCGACGGTGATGGTATTGGCGATGCGTGCGACAATGCACCCGGTCGTCCGAATCCGGGCCAGGAAGATGGCGACGGCGATGGCGTCGCGGATATTGAAGACAACTGCCCGAGCAACGCCAACGCAGATCAGGCAGACGTCGATGACGATGGCCTCGGTGACGTGTGCTACAACTGCCCAGCCAATGCGAACGCCGACCAGGCCGATGCGGACGGCGATGGCACTGGCGACGCGTGCGAAGGTGACGGCGACGGTGTGGGCGACGCATGCGACAACTGCGTGGCCAATGCAAACGCTGACCAGGCAGATGGCGACAGTGATACGATTGGCGACGTGTGCGACAACTGTAGTGCGACCGCCAATCAGAACCAGGCGGATTGCGACAGTGACGGCACTGGCGACGCGTGTGATAGCACCAATGATGCCGCTGCGTGCAACAACGGTGGCGGTGGAGCAGACCCGGTCACGGTGACCGTGAGTGCTGATCCTGGTTCGACTATTTCGCCATGTCAGAGCGTAACACTTGACGCGACGACGAATCCGGCGAGCGCAACCGTGACTTGGACGCAGACGAGCGGTCCTGACCTCGGCGTCTCCGCTGCGGCTGACCCGCTCACGATCATTGCTCCTGCTGAACCCGCCGGGCTGCCTGCGGTTTATACGTTCACCGCGACCGGTTCTGCGACCGGGTTCTCTAACGGATCAGCCAGTTTGATCATCACGGTCAAGAGCTTCGTGGGCAACTGCACCGCGGGGAACACTGGGTTAGCCAGTTGCAAGAAAGACGCAGACTGTGACACCAGCGACGGGAGCGGTGATGGCGTTTGCGATGCACCTGCCACCTTCCCGTTCGACGCGACCACGAGTAGCGGTGCAGCCATTCCGGGTGACGTCGTCGAGCTAACGCTTGCAAGCGAACTCAAGCTTGGCGGCAGCACGAGTGGCACGCAAACCTTCGGCGAATACCGTGCAACGTGGCGACAAGCTGCTGGCGGATTGCCCGCGGTTACGATCGGTGCTGGTCCTGATGCTCAGAGCGCGGTCTTTACTGCACCTGCGGTCACAGAAACGACAGACATGGACTTTGTCGATGGCGTTTGTCGCACAGTCACGAACGGTGTCGATGTAACCTACGAAGGAGCGACGATCTTGACCGAGTCCGTCTCGGTTCAGACCGCGACGGTCTCGCTGGTCTTCAATGATACGTTTGCCGTTGGTGAGGTCGTGACGCTTGATGACTTCGTGACGCTTTCCGGACAGCCCGCCGGTGCGGAACTGTTCTACTTTGCGACGCTGAACGGCGACGCCCCAGTCGAAATCGACAACGCGGCTGGCACCATGACGATCGACAACAGCGTCGGAACCTCGGTTGAGGTTTCCGTGCAGGTCATCGGGACCGCCGGTCCGCTGGCGACCGCGACGGACACGTTCGTCATCGCAGCCGCTCCGCAATAGGGTGGTGAGCAGCGGCAGTCGCGTGGGAAGCTCTCCCGCGCGGGCATCATGACAGACAGCGGCGGCGATCGGAAACGGTCGCCGCCTTTTTTGTCGCTGCCCTGATCGTTTTCCAAGGATGACGGAGCCTTCGTCTATCCGGGAGTTTGAGGTGGACCGGGGCGACGAGAGGTTTGGCGGAGGGCCGCGTCGATCTCCGAGGAGCTCCCGATCCCATTGACGCGCCACAAAGAGCGGATAAACTTTCCGGCCCCTGTACCCCTTTGCCCGGGTGGCGGAATTGGCAGACGCGCAAGCTTGAGGTGCTTGTGCCCGTAAGGGCGTGCTGGTTCGATTCCAGTCTCGGGCATTTTCTCCAGATCGACGTGGCGGTTTCTACAGCACTTTAGCGGTACGCGCTCGTCGTCGATGTTCACATTGACTGGGCTTGGTTCGCTCAACCGTAGCAGGCACTTACTGTCGTCCCCCCTTGCTAAGGGGGGATTGAGGGGGGGCACCAGCGGCGCATAAGTGTCACGTGTCCCCAAGCAGTGTTTTCTGTGTGGCAGGCGTCCCATGCCGTTTGTGAGTCCACGCGGGCTAAAGCCACGCGACTCAGGGGGCGACGCCGAGTTCATCGAAACGGTGTGCATCTGATTGAAACGGTTCTAGAGGATGATGCCAACCACTTGCCAGCAAGCTGACGTTCTGCGGTTGCTCCCGTTTGACAATCGGTTTGCGCAAACCGTGTCGCGTTGGGTCACCGATCGCGAGCAGCTCCGCCTTCTCGCACCAAGCAGCACGTTCCCGCTTTCCGGCGAGCGCGTTTCTCGTTGGGTCAAACCAGGCGGTCGGGCTTATTCGCTCTTTGCCGTATCCGCCGGGCAACATGCGATCGACTCGAAGAGCGCTCGCCTGATCGGTTATGGCGAGTTAAACCCGATGCGTGGCCACGCTGAACACCTGTGGATCGGGCATGTGGTTATCGATCCGATGCGTCGAGGAGAGGGCTACGGTCTGGCACTGACAAATCTGCTCATTGATGAAGCGTTCACCCGATGCGGCGCGACGCGAATCTCGCTCGTCGTTTTCCCGGAGAATATAGTAGCGGCGCGTTGCTACCAGAAGGCGGGGTTCAAGTTGATCGGCGAGGAGTATCACCGCTTCGGGGATTCCGCGCACCGACATCGTCTGCATCGGTTTGAACTTCTGCGAGCCGACCACCTCGCAAAAACAGAGCCGCGACCATGAGGGAGCGATATTTTCCAACAGACGCAAACACGTAAACCACGCAAAGCGCCCTCGCTCCCTGACGGTCGCGGCTCTGATGTAGCGATGACCCGCGACCGGATAAGGTCAGACAAGATTCCCGCGATGTTCGACAATCACGGCGAGGCGGAAAACTACCCGAGCGATTGTATCGCGAAGTAGCATATCCGAACGGCTGCGATTAACAGCACGATAAGGAACAACCCCTTCAGCGCCCTCACCGGGACCACATGCGTGAGTCTGCTACCGATTAAACTCCCGATGATCGCCGTCGGTGCGACCCCCGCAGCGATCGCAAGCGGGGCGAATCCGTTTTCTTCGGTCATGACGTAAGCGTAATTCTTCGTGAAAGACCCGATCAGTGCCGTCGCGATGATGATCGTCGCGGAGTTGCCGATCGCGCGGCGAAGATCAATCCCCAGGATTCGCCGCTGCAGCGGAATCGCAATAATCCCGCCGCCAACCCCCAACAGCCCAGCCACCAACCCCGTCGGAATCGCGATCATGGCAGCCGCTGACCATGTCGTTTCTTCGATGGCAGCTTTCGTCGCCATCGGACCCCCGAACCGTCGCCGCACAATCTTTACCCCTTCGACGACCGCGCTATAAAGCAAAAACGTCCCGAAGATCAGTCGCAGATACGCTTCGCCCTCGCCTGCGAAAAACGGAGCTTCGCTACACAGCACGCCCACAACGACAGAGATGGCTGCGATGGGCAGGAGTCTCCGAACGCTGCCAACGTCAATCGCTCCCGCACGAAAATGCTGAAACGCGGCGGGCGTGGTCACGAAAAAACCAACGACCATCGACGCCGCCTGGTATTTGTGCTGATCCGGTCCGAAGATTTCGCTCAGCGCGGGAATAAGAACAATCCCGCCACCAATGCCAAACAATCCCCCCGCGAGTCCAACGAAGAGGCCTATGCAAGCGAGGATGAGAGTTTCCATGCATTCGAGTATAAGCCTCGCATTGGAATCAGGAAAACGGGCTACCGCGGTGCATATCTGCTTAGAGCCCGAGCGTGGGGATAACATGAGCGAGCGTGAGACCACATTCTGTCGTATTTTCTCATTTCGCTCGGGCAAATTGCATTTGACCGGTCATTTTGATAAAATTCACACCTGTTCAGTTTTCGTTGTGTTGGGAGTCTTCAAATGAGATCGATTCGTTGTTCCTCCTATCTTGTTTTGAGCGTTCTTCTTGCGGGTTGCGGGTCTCAAATCGAGGACAGCGCAGCTAGCGCGAATCGACCAGCCTCATTCCTGGTGCTGACGCGTGGAGCAGGTGAAGCCATCGAGCGACCATCAAACGATGAAGGTTCTGTCGTTTGGCTTGCTGTTCCGGATAACGGGTGGGA
>JAJRUK010000105.1 GCA_024277835.1 Planctomycetota bacterium
CACCCACAAACACGCCGACCATTTCAACGCGGAAGCGGTCGCCCGTTTCCTCAAAGAAAACGACAAGGCGATCTTCGCATCGTCGCCGCAGGTCGTTGAGCTGCTCACGCCAGCGATCGGAGGCGACTCGGGTATCGCCGAGCGAATCAAGACCGTCGATCCCAAAGGCGATGGTAAGGTCGAGTTCACTCATGGGCTGTTGAAGGTTGAAGTCTTGAAGCTAAGTCACGGCGATGGTCAGATGAGCGACGTCACGAATCTCGCGTTTATTGTCCACATGGGCGACAAACGCGTCCTTCACGTCGGCGACGCCCAACTGAACGAGGCTACGATGGCACCTCTAAAGAAGTATGCTGTCGGCGTGAATGCTGCTTGCGTTCCTTACTGGTGGTTACTCGACGAAAAGGGGCGGGTCTTTGTCCGCGATACGTTAAAGGCCGGGCGCGTCATTGGGCTTCACGTTCCTCCGGCAGAGGCGGAGACGATCCGTTCGCGAATCCGTGAGGCCGACAAGACGTTCGTGGTGTTGTTACGGTACACGCAGTCAATTCGATTCACCGGCTAAACACGAGACAGTGAGCAAGAATCCAATGTCCAAACGAGTCATCGCATCATTCATCGCCGTCACGCTTTGCGTCGTTGCAACGACGAGTGCGACGGATGACAAGAAAGCAGCCGTTGCATCCAAGACCAAGGCGATCGGTACGATTCGATACGTCGCGAACATGGGCGTTCTTATCACCGCTGGCGACAAGAGCGTTCTGATCGACGCATTGTTTCGAAACGGAGAAGCTGCCTATGACAGTCCCGATACCGATACCCGGGAACTCATGGAGGTCGGTAAACCCCCGTTTCAAAACGTCAAGATCGCGCTCGCGACCCACGTCCACAAGGATCATTTCGATCCTCAGGCCGTCAGTCGATTTATGCGGCGCAACCCGACCTCCAAGTTCGTGTCAACGTCGGCGGTGATCGGAAGTCTCGAAACCGACGCGATCGGGTTTGATGAATACCGCGCCCGCGTGCGAACGATCGAACCGGCGGAGGGGTCGTCCATCGAGTTCGCTCACGCCGGCGTTTCCGTTGACGTCCTGCGACTCAGTCACGGCGGCTCGCTGTTCTCGAACATTGTCAATATCGGTTTCATCGCCCACATCGGCGGGAAGCGCGTTCTACACGTTGGCGATGGCGTTCTTAACGACACGACGATCACCGCATTAGAATCCGCCGCGGTTGGCGTCGATGTTGTATGCGTCCCGTACTTATGGCTACTAAGTTACGATGGCCAGGTTCTCCTGAAGAAGAAGATCAAACCCAAGACGATCATCGCCCTGCACTTCGCGACCGGCGAAGCGGACGCGCAAGCGACCGTCGTTCACCGATTCTTCCCAAACGCCATCATCATGTCGAACGCGGGGCAGACCGTGCCCTTTTAGATGAGGCCGAAGTGGGGAACCTGGAAACGATCATGACCAGCAAGGTAACATTCGGTGCAGGGTGCTTTTGGGGTGTTGAGGCGCGGTTTCGCAAGATCGACGGCGTTGTGAATGCGGTGTCGGGCTACATTGGCGGGACGCTTGACAATCCGACGTACCAAGACGTTTGCACCGGCAAGACCGGTCATGCCGAGGTCGTTCAAGTCGAGTTTGATCCCGCAAGGGTCTCGTTTGAGCAGTTGCTCGACATCTTCTGGGGGTCTCACGATCCGACGACACTAAACAAGCAAGGGCCAGACACTGGCACGCAGTATCGATCGGCGATCTTCTTTCACGACGAGAATCAAGAAGCTCTCGCCAGGTCGTCCAAGCGAGACCTTGAAGCGTCAGGTAAGCACAAGCGTGAGATCGTCACCGAGATCGCGCCAGCCTCCAGCTTTTACCGTGCCGAGGAGTACCACCAGCGATATCTCGAAAAGCACGGCATGGATTCCTGCTCGATCTAGCACCCGGATCGCGGCCATGATCCTCACTCTCACCCTATTTGTACCCTCAGCGGCGACTGTGAATTGTTGATTCGCTTGCGGGTTGACCGAGGCAGCGCCCACGGCGTAAGGTACGGGTATGATGAATGGGAAAACCGAATTGAGAACAGCGCTCGTAACGGGCGGCACCGGTCTATTGGGTAGCCACATCGCCGAGCAACTTCGCCTGCAAGACTGGAACGTCAAAGCACTCTGCCGCGCCGGGAGCAAGACTGATTTCCTATCGAGCATCGGCGCGTCGATCGTGCCGGGCGATCTGACCGACCAGACGGCGCTTCGCGAAGCGTGCGAGGGCGTGGACGTCGTCTTCCACGCCGCTGCTCGCGTTGGCGATTGGGGTCCGTGGGAAGACTTCGTTCGAATTACGATCGACGGGACGCAGAACTTGCTCGATGCGGCGAGTTCGGCGAAGGTCAATCGGTTTCTGCATATCAGTTCGATCAGTGTCTATGGCCACCCCGATGGCGAGGGCATGGCGCTCGATGAGAGCGCTCCCCTCGGCAGCAACGTCCACAAGTGGAGCTACTACACGCGTGCGAAAGTCGAGGCGGAGAGCCGCGTATGGGCGGCCCATCAATCGGGGAAGGTTCCCATCTCGGTGATTCGACCAAGCTGGCTGTACGGGCCTCGCGATCGCGCGACGCTCCCTCGCCTGATCGATTCAATTCGCCGCCGCAAGCTCAAGATCATCGGCGGCGGGTCGAACCGGCTAAACGTCGTCCACGCCGGCAACGTCGCGGAGGCATCCATCCTCGCGGCCACAAGCGACGTTGCGCTCGGCGAAGCGTATAACTGCTGCCACGACGGCGTTATGAAACAGAGACAATATTTCGACATGATCGCCGACGCCCTTGGCGAGAAACGGATTACAAAGTCCGTTCCCTATCGCGTCGCATACAATGCTGCGTTCTTGATGGAATGCTTCGGGCACGCCTTCAAGACGAAAAACCCGCCGCTCGCAACGCGCTACGCGATCTGGCTCATGGGGCGGCGATGCTTTTTTGAATGCGACAAACTCAAAGAGCAACTAGGTTGGTCGTCGTCCGTGGGATACGAGGAAGGGATCCGCGCCGCTGTCGATGACTACCTCGCAACGTTCGAGCCGGCAACGAGGTCTCGCGAGCGATCCAAGGACGCCGTGAAGGTTCCCGCTTAGCGACCGCCCGCAGACAAGTAAGAAAAAAGGCGACCGAGTTTCAGTGAACCCGGTCGCCTTTCTTTCTTGTTGTTCAGTTCGTCATCGCTAGTCGAGGGCAAGCTCAACGATATAGCTGATCTTCGCGCCGAACTCGGTTCCGTCGTCGTTGCCGTCAAGGCTTAGCTCGGTCGAGAACGCGAGAATCTCGCCGTCAGCAACGTCCCACTCAAGACCAAGCTCAAGTGCGTGGTTGTCGTTGGCACCGTCGAACTGCCGGCTTGTCCAGAGGTAGTCCCAGGTGAACAGCATGTCATCACCGACTCTGTAATCCATACCGAGGGCTGCACCATACTGCAGGTTCTTCTCGTCGCCATCTTCGTGGTCGATGACGTACTGGGGTCCGAAGTTGTCGTTGTTGTCGCCGTTGTCGCCGCTGATGAAGCTCACGAATGGGTTAAGATGGACACGCGACTTGCCGGGCGTCATCGTCCAGGTCATCAGCCCGCGCAATGTGTAATCAACGCCACTTGAATCGACGCCTGAGGGGATGCGAATCGAGTTTCGCATGGCGAACGCCGGCGAGCCGAGCGGACAGTCCTCGTTCTCTCCCTCTTCCATGAATCGCCAGTGCCATCCGATCGTCAAGTCCGCGTTTCCGTCGATGCGCCCCTCGCCAATCTCAACGGGAACGAAGAGTATTCCCTCGTGTCCCGGCGCGAATCCGTACTCGACTTCAAGCTCGTACCCGGTCGCGTCTGTGCCGCCTTTCTGTCTTGCCCATCCGAAGTTGTTCTTGACGAGCAACACGCCAGGATCGACCGGCGTCGCACTTCGCAGGGTGACCGGCCCATAGATAAGCCAGTCGTCACTGTTATCCGTTGTGACAACCGTCGTCCTGTCGCTTTCCTGAGCGCTTACACTCTCCGCCGACATCAACGTGGCCGCACAAAGGGCAGCCGTACAAAGCATCCATTTCTTCTGCATATTATAGAAACTCCTTTCGCTATCAGCCGAACCCGATAGCTGGATTCTCGACTCGGGTGCAGAGACCGCTCACCACACACCAGTGTCCACCGAGGCCGCGCGACTCGCCGCCCATCGAACGTCTTAGACTACACTCCGGGCGGTCTTCGTCAACGGACAGCGCGCACGACGCGTACCTGCCAGTCAACCGCCCTAGACCTATTCGGACACCAGGCAGTCCCCGCTTCTGCCCATTTTTCAAAACCATCCTCCCGATCCGGTCGCGGGAGGGTTGGTCAGCGCCTTGACGCCTCCGAGCGCTCCCGATACCTTCGCCCGAGCAACGTGAACGCTACAGGCGGCCGATGCCGACGTCCCGCATCGGAAGATGTGAAGATAGGGTAAGTGGTTATGCCCCGGAAGCGTTTGGAGAGGTGGGTGAGTGGCTGAAACCAACGGTTTGCTAAACCGTCGTGCGGATATAATCCGTACCGGGGGTTCGAATCCCCCCCTCTCCGTTAGATTTGGACGATCGTTTGTAAGGCCTTGATTCGCAAGATGTTGCGATCAGGGCCTTCAAGCATTCTGGGGCTGCTGTCCCAATACTGTCCCAATTCGCTTACTCGCCACTCTTCGCTTCAAGCTCACGCCAGACTCGTTTTGCAGCATTCCGGAAGCTTCCCCGAACGCATGGGCGATAGAATGTTCGATCCTTCTCGACAATTGGCGGATCTGCGGCCTGCCAGAAACGCAGGCAAAGGCGAATGAGGTAATCGGGCTGAGTGTGTCCGGTTTGCTCGCTGACAAGGCTCTTTACGTCGTCGAATTGGGTCCAGTCGTTTACTTCCGCAAGTGTTTCGGCTGCAACGTCGTAGTCTTCGCGCGGACAACAGAATGGTTGTGCCCGCCCGCCGACTCGGTATTCGCACAAATACTCGCCACGCCTGCGTTTTTCAATTGCGTACCGCTTGGGTTGATACCTAACGGGCGAATTGACGACCTGCGGTCGGCTGGGTTGAGATGCGTCGGCGAGGGTTTGGACTTGATCGTCGAGGTTTTCGAGCAATTCCAAGGCTTCCGTCAGCGGTTCCCGAAGTTTTTCAGATGCCCGGAGCGTGCGCAGCAGGATCCGGCGGACCTTCTTGATGTCGTCAGACCAGCTCTTCCTCGCGTCCATTGTTGCCATCCGAACCTCCATCTCCCTGATTGCGCAGCGTCTCTTCGTCGCCAGCATTGACGCCGTACCGTTATTAGGTATATTGCACCGTGCGAACCCTGCGGCGCTTTGATCGGTACAACGTAGTCGTCGCATTCGAATCGGCCAAGAGGATAGGTCCGGTCGGAATTACGTGCAAACACCGAAACCGCGGACGACAGGAGG
>JAJRUK010000006.1 GCA_024277835.1 Planctomycetota bacterium
CTCGACTTGCCTCGCCAATGCCGCTTGGTGGGGAAGTTGATGATGTATTTGGGATTCGTAAAGCTGCCCGTCTCGACGACAAGCATCTTTCCCGGTTCAAGCTGCTTTCGATCACAAGCGCTGCGGTAGACCTTGAAGTTGTCCGGATAGGCTTGCTTGAATTGCAGAGCGATGCCCTTGCCCATGACACCGACGCAATTGACGGTGTTGACGAGGGCTTCGGCGTCGGCTTCAAGAAGATTGCCTGATACGTATTCGATCATCGCTTCACCATCCGCTTCAATAGTACCAACCGCGCTCGACGCTGACCAGCGGTGTTTCGGTCCCGCCGAGGATTTCGGTAACGCGCTCGGCCGTTCCGGCATCGAGAACGCCGATTTTCACAACCAGGGACCAGGGGGCGAACCGATGGACGAGAAACTCCGCCTGCCGTCGGCGCTTGCGGTCACCGTCGTCATCCGTATCGGCCCAGTACCGCGTTTTCATAATTTTCCAGTCGATCTTGTTCAGGTCGCCGAGATCGTCGAAGAAATCGCTCAAGTCCATCTCGGCGTGGCCGTCGGTAAAGACGAACGGCGCGCCCGCCGCCGAGACGGCCTGCACCGAGCTGACCAGATGGACGACGCTTCGCTGGCCGTCGGCGTAACCCTCGACGTAGCCGCCGTGAATCGAGTAGAGCATCGGGGATCGCGGCGCAAAGTAGAACGGAACGTAATCGTCGAGCGTCCCGCCGGGGCCGATGGGAACCCGCCGCCGGGCGCGCCGCTCCTTGATGTGCTGGTGTGCAATCCCGATCTTCGCCAGCCCGCGATCCGCCGCTTCCCGGTCACACCACAACCCGCCCTCCGCGACGATCGCCGCGAGGTTATCGACGTGCGTGATGTGGAATATCTGCGTCTCGTTGGTTTCTGTCACTTGCCCCACCAATCATCGACCCGCCTCCCAGCGTAGAAGACTGTATCAATCCGTCGCAGCATCGTCCGCGATCTTATCGCAGGCGGGCATTCCGGTCGATCAGTTTGCCTGCACCGTCACCGTATATGTTGCCGTTAAGCCCTGCATCGTCTTGTTGTCGGTGATCGCATCATGCGGAATCAGCAAATACGACCAAGGTTTCGCCGCGACTGCCGTTGCGTGTTTGCACCAAACGGCGGCGGCCTGCGCCTTCGCCTGAACCTCTGGATCGTTTATGTCCTTCGCACGCTTTGGTTCGCAAAGATAGAATGCGTCTTCCGTTTCAGCAACGAAGTCCGGCTCGTATGGCACATCCCTTCCGTCGAAGCGATAGTCAATCCGGAAGAACCCCTTTGCTGGTTTGAGCCACTTTAAGACATTGTTTTCGAGGATCACGGAAAAACGGCGCTCGGAATCCGAATCGAACTTTTGCTGCGGATAAAGACACTTGCTGAAACCGCCGAACACCATGCCCCGAATCATCAACCGATCCTCAACGGGAGTGCGAAAGTCCCTCACCTCCTCGCCCTCGTTCATGGAAAACGTGTTCGGCGTAAGCGTCCGGAACCCCTTGCTGACGATCGCCTCATATTCCGCCGCGCTCTCCTCGTAATGCTCCTGCATCTGCGAGTGGATAAGATTGACCAGCGATTGCTGGTGGTACTGGAGGACATTCAGAACATCGTCTTCATTGCTTAGGTACGATTGAAGATGGGCGACGGTCTGACCACACAACTTGTAGAGAAACTCCGCATGGTCGTCGTAGCTGATATCATCGAAGTCAATCAATCCCCGAACCAGATAGTTCTCCAGCCGCTGTTCCGAGACAATTCCGTCACCGCTAATCAAACGATGCTGCGTCTGGTCGTGCAGGTGTTGAACAAGTATGTCGTTGTCAACCGGCTGGAGTTGAACATTGGAAAAATCGAGGTCAAAGTCCGTGTACCCGCACATCACCTCGCCCTTGGGTGCCACGATAATCCGCGGAATGTCGATCATAAGTTCGTTGTGAACTTCAACCGTCTTCTTCACGACCGTCTCGACATCCACCTTCTCGCCAATCCCCTCAAGCTCCGCCTGCACCGGCGCAACCTCGGCTTCAACCTTCTCGATGATCTCCTTCAGCACTTTCGGTGAAGTCAGATCGGACGACCGAGATAGACGCTCGTATTGCTTGATGATCTTCAACGTGGCCTTCGCCACCTTCTGCTCTTCCGGTTTCTCGAACAGGCTGGGTTGTGTTTCCCCATCGCCGTCCGCCTTCGGGCTGATTCGGTTTTCGATCTCCGACTCGACGACGACAACCTTCGCCTTCTCGTCCGGAATATCCTTCCCGATCACCACACCCGTTCGGATGATCGAGTCCGGTTTGTTGGCCTCGTCGATAATCTCTTGGAACCGATCGTGGCTCACGATGGTCAGTCGATCGACGGCAACAACACCCGTCCGCCTGCCGTAAGGCAATCGCAATCCACGACCGATCGACTGCTCCACCAGCGTCCGCGAGTTGGCCGCGCGCAAGGGAACGATCGTGTAGAGGTTCGTAACATCCCACCCCTCCTTGAGCATGTTGACATGGACAACAATCTCGGTCGGGTTGTTCGGGTCTTCAACGGTGAGCAACTGCTCCACGGTCTCGTCGCGTTCTTCGCCCCGTTGCTTTGAGTGAACCGTGATGACCTTTCCTTTGTACCTGCCCTCAAAAAACGAATCGTCCTCGATGACTTTGACAAGCGCGTTCGCATGGGTCGTATCCGTTGCGACGACGAGCATGAACGGCTTAACGATTGCCCGCTGGTTCTGTCTAGCGTACACCTCCAACTCTACCTTCGTGTTCTCGTGAACGCGGACACCATCCTCCAATTTCAGTTTTTCCAACCCATCCTCGTCGTAGTTGTTTGCGTCGAAGTTCTCGCGTGTTGCGACGGCTGGCTCCTTGACAAACCCGTCGTCCAGCGCACTCGACAGCGGATAACTGTAGATCACATTCTTGAACGGCTCCGACTTCGCGCCGCGTTCGACCTGCGGCGTGGCCGTCAACTCCAGACCGATGATCGGCTTCAGTTCGTTGATCGCGCGAACGCCCGCACTAGCCCGGTAGCGGTGCGATTCATCCATCAACAGCACGAGGTCATCCAGCTCCGAAAGGTACGCAAAGTAACTTTCACCGACGTACTCGCTCAGCCGTTTGATTCTCGGCTCGGCCCCGCCGCGCGTCTCGGAGTTAATCTTCGAGATGTTGAAGATGTTGATATGCGCCTCGCTCGTGTCGAACAGCGAGCCGCGCACGCCTCGGCCACTCTCGTAATTGTCCCCCGTAATGATCTCCGGAGGATTCGTGGCGAACTCGGCGATGCCCTGAAAGACATACTTGGGCATGTTCGGCGTAAAGTCGGCGATGAGCTTGTTGTAGATCGTCAGGTTCGGCGCCAGCACGAAAAAGTGCCGGATGTTTTCCGCCATGACGAGATAGCTGATGAATGCGCCC
>JAJRUK010000106.1 GCA_024277835.1 Planctomycetota bacterium
ACGCGGTGGTCGCCGAAGCGTTCGACCGCTTGCTCAGCCAGTTGCATTCCGATACCGCCCGCGTCGATGCAGCAGCGGCGGACGTTGCGAAGGGAAAGTAGATCGCTGAGCGTGTCGAACTGCTCGCGAAAGGTTGCGCCAGACAGTTCGATCAGCGCTACGGTTGTAAGCGTCGTTTCATGTTTGGCGAAGACCCAGATTGCGGTCATGTCGCGCTTTCTGCCAATGTCTACGCCGACGAATAGCTCGTGGGCGTCGGTTGCGAGAGCAGCGGCGCTGTCGTGGGTGACGAGCAGCGGGTCGGTGCAGGCGGCGATTTGTTCGTAGGTGAGAAAAGCGGTCGATTCATCGAGGAACTCGCAGCCAAACTCCTGGCGGTAGAGTTCTTCGTCGGCCATTGCTTCTTTGAGTGCGGTCTTGTCGACGTCGAGGCCTTGCGCGATGGCGTCGTCGAGTGTGATGGTGCTCTTGGCGAATCGCGGGTTGCTCGACAGGTCGTAGAAGAGGTTGCTTTTTCCTTTTGGGGTTGATGCGATGTCGAGTTCGCCCTGGCCTCGCAGCAGGGTTGGGAAGAGTGATGCCCAGATATCTTTGTCCTGGGCGTGCATGGCGAATTCATCGAGGAACACATCGCCAGAGTAGCCACGGGCGGTTTGCGGATTGGCGGGCAAGCCGATGATTCGCACGCCGCCGGGGAGGGTCAGCTCGAGTTGGCGGAAGGATGAATTCTGAAAGACGGATTTGTCAGTGAAGTCGGTTGCGATTTTGAGGGTCTCGCAGTGTTGGCGGGCTTTTTGCATGAGTTCGCGACTTTGGCGCTCGCCGGCGGAGAGGAAGATTTGGTTTTTTTGGCGGGCGAGTCCGCGAAGGATGCGGCGGAGTGATTTGGTGAAGCTCTTTCCGGTTTGACGCGACCAACAGTTCCAGAGGAAGCGTTCGTTGGAATTGACGTCTTCGGTCTGATAGGGGAGGAGGGGGACGAAGGGTTTTGGGCGGGCAGGCTGTGGGGATGGATTTGCATTTGTCTCGTCGCTGTTACCACCCTGAGTTCCCCCTTGGGAATGGGGGACGTTTTGCACTGGCGGGCGAGCCGGTACGCCGATCTGTTTCGATTGGCGCGCCGGACAGGGTGTCCGGGCGTTTGTTGAGGGGGGAGCGCTCCCTGGGGATTGGGTGTCCGCGCAGGCTGAAGCCTGCGGCTCGGGGCGGGCTGCTTGTTTGCGGCGTTTTCGTTTGGCTGATCGTCGGGCGGAGTGCTTCATCACGCTTGAATAACGTGAGGGGTGATCGGTGAAGGGGTTGGCGTTGAGCGATCAGGGGGCGGGAGGAATTTAGAATAGCGAAGAGCGAATTCAGAAGGGGCGTGTTGCGGGGTGCTGCCTCGTTGGGGAGTTCGTGCGACTAGTTGCAGGTGAATGTCTTGGCGGCGTGGCGAAATAGTTCCTTCGCTTCGTCCGGGTCGTCGCCGCGACCCCAGCATAATAGAACAGCTAGCCGTCCATCGCGGCAGGGGATTACATGCCAACGTGTCTCGTTGAGTGCGCCAGCGTGGCCCATTGCGTCGAAGTTCATCTTGACCGTGATACCCTTCTTGCCGTCTCGACTAACGAATGGGACTATTTTCGCTGAGGCATGCCGCTTGGCTTCTTGGGCAAATTGCTGAGTCGTTTTATCCTCGAACGACAAGGATATTTGCAGACGGTGTTTGTTGAGGCCTTCGGGTTCCATGACGGTTGGGTCGTCTTTGTCGTCGTCGGTGGACCGGATGACTCGTGACCATGTTCCGGGGTATTCGAAACTCGCACCGTCAAGCCTGAGTGTTTTGAAGTCCTTGCTTGGCGATTCTATGTATCGCGGGAACATTTCCACACTCCGCGCTATCTTGTCGAAGACCGGTTCCCATTTTGCGAAGTCCGCTCTATCGCAACTGCACTTTAGAACAAGGAGACTCCGGTTCTTGATGAAGTGATACGTTGACGTCGCGTATTGAATCTCAGCCGTCGGGCCAGCGAGTGCGACGACATTTAAAGCCGAGCCACCGCGTTTGCTGTCGAAGTCAGAAACCGTGTAGGTCAGGAGTTCTGCCGTGTCGCCATCGACTAGGTTTTCAGGCGTGCGAAAGGGGGTCGCGTAATCGTCGAAGCTCTGATCGAGAATCTTCTGATGTGAGACATACAAGGATGGTGATCCACCGTCGCGCGGCGGGGGTGAACTCAGCCTCACGATTGAGTGGTTGAGGCGGTCCAACTCTTCTTTGGTCTTTCCAATCATCCCGCTACCGCACCCAGCAACCCGATGCTTCCTCCAGTCTGCTGGGTACTCGAAGCTAAAACCGAGTAAGGTTGAGCGAAAGGTTCGGGTTGCTTCGTGGTGTTCGGCGGTGGCGGTGAATGGCGCGACCGCGAGCATGACTACCGTGATGATCTGACGCATGATCGTTTCTCCGACGACGGGTTCCCCGTTATCTTATACGAAAGACGAGGTGGTTTCTTAGTTTTCTTTCTTCAAGTTTGTTTTACCGGCGCGGGGGGGCGTTGGATGCGGGTATCGGGTTGCAAAAGCCTCGAACCATGTATGGCGAGCAACCCCCCTCGATCCCCCCTGGGTACAGGGGGGACGGTGGATGTTGGTTCGTTGCTGAGTGCGTCGGGGACGGCGGATGTTGGTTCACTGCTGCGTACAGGGACGGCGGGTGTTGGTTCGCTCTTTCGCGGTTGCGGGTTTTACCGGGTGTGTTCAACTCGTCGGCGGCTCGCTCCCTTATGGTCGCGGCTCTGATTGTTCGGACATTATAAGCGTCGATCGATCATGGTTGCGCAGAAATCGCGTGGGATTTTGGGGGTGTGGCGCTTGCAAGAAGTTGTGACTTAGTGCATAATGGTTCGCTTCGCAGCCCGTTCTGAGGGGGACGGGCGGACAACCTATTTGAAGCGCACGCAACGGAGACTGTATGGGCGAGCTTCTTGAAGAACTCAGAGGCCTACAAGCGGTGGCTCTTAAGCTTGTGGGGATTGAGCAAAACTTAGCATCCAAACAGCGCCGCGTCACTGGCCGGCAGCGCCAGGTGAAGCAGGCGGACGAAAAGCTGGATCAAAACAAACGAGCCACCCAGCAGTATCAAATCCGAGTCGATCAACTCTCTCTCGAAGTCGCCGCCCGCGAAGAATCGCAAGCCAAGCATCGGCAAGCCCTCAACACCGCCAAGACCAACAAAGAATACGCTTCTATTCTAGCGGCCATGAATACTGAGAAGGCGGATACCGCGAAAATTGAGGCTGCGGTTCTTGAGCTGATGAAAGAGGTCGACAATTTCAAAGCTGCCGGCGCTAAGATCGAAGCTGAGAAGGCGACGCTGCTCGAGGAAGTTGGCAAGGCGACCAAGACGTTTGAAGATGCTCGGGCGAAGTGCAAGCCTGAGTACGACGAGCTTCAGTCACTTCGTCAGGAATTCGTGGATCGTCTGGAGCCTGCATCGCTGGCGATGTTTGATCGGGCGTCTTCGCGTCACGAAGGAGAGGCGTTGGCGGAGGTGGTTAAACCGCGTGCGAAGGGGTCTGAGTACAACTGCGGTGGCTGCAATATGACGGTGACGCTTGAGGTGGTCAACAGTTTGCAGACTCGGGACAAAATTCAGCAGTGCGGGTCTTGTGGTCGGATTCTTTACATCCAGAGTGTGGCCACCGCGAAGTAGTTGGGTGTTGGTCTGTGTTTTGCCCGGCGAACGGGGTTCGCGATTGGGTGATCCTTGAGTTTTGAGAGTCCGCGCGGGCTTAAAGCCACGCGGCTCGGGGGGTGTTCGGTCGCCCGCGGTTTTTATTGCGTTTCGGCGCGGGTCGGCGGTTGCTTGTGTCGGTCTGGGGTCGGGGTTAGTTGGTTTTCATTTCGTTACAGATTCGTTCGAGGGTGACTTCGACTACGCCGTCGTCGTCGTACTGGTGGTTTTCGATCGCGCGTTTGGCGTCTTGAACTTTGTCTACGCGAACTTCGGGTAGCTCTTTGAGGAGCTGCTTCCAGTGACGCAGGTTGGCGTTTAGCTCATCCGTTTCGTTGCTACCGGCTGGTTTCTTTTTTCTGTTCTCGTTCATTTCAGATTCCTTTCCTGTTCGTTTCATCGAGGGGTGTATCGGTGGGGATCGCGCGGGAATTGAGGATTGGTTCCGATATTGTCGTGGATTTTGTGCCGTGCGGGGCGATGCTGGTGAGTCAGTGCTGGTATCGCCGTTTTCGGTTTCGCTTGACACGCTTGGGGTGGGTGGCCGATAACAGGGGTGTCCGGGGCGGCGATGATCGTCTCGCGGGCGAGGAATCCCAAGAACTGTGAAGAAGGTACTTCGTAATCCTGCCATCGTTGTCACCATGCTGGTCATGGTGAGTGCGGTTGGGTGCGTTTCTGATACGGGTCCGGCACCGACACGCCGTCAGCGAACGTATGAACCGCGTCGTCGCCAGGCGCCGCCGCTTCAGAAGCGAAAGCCCCCTTCAAAGACAACGGCTCGGCGTCCTCGACCCCCGCTGCGAAACCACGTCGCCGGACGTCCGGAGTGGATGCCCAACGGTGGGCGCATCAGCAACCGCTGGCAGAAAATCGTGATTCATCATAGCGCGACCGAGAAGGGGTCTGCGAAGCTTTTTGATAAGGGGCATCGCGCGAAGGGTTGGGATGAGCTTGGTTATCACTTTGTGATTGGCAATGGTCGCGGGGCGGGCGATGGACAGGTTCAGGTCGGATCGCGCTGGATGAAGCAAAAGCACGGTGCGCACTGCAAGACGCCGGGTAATTATTACAACGATCACGGGATCGGGATTTGCCTTGTGGGGGATTTTACCTCGCGAGGACCGACGGCCCGTCAGCTTGCGTCGCTTCGTCAGTTGGTCGAGTTTTTGTGCGATCGTTGCAAAATTCCGGCACAGGGGATCACGTCGCACCGCAGCGTGACGAAGAAAACGGTCTGCCCCGGGAAGCATTTTCCGCTGAACGCGTTTCGGCGTAGTCTCGCGACGACGAAGTCTACGGGCGGTTCTGGTGCTCGGTAGAGTTGGAATGCGCTTCGTAGCGTGTTGAGAAGGCCCGGATTCCCGTGCTCCAGTGGTATCTTGTCGTTAGGGTGACCAACGCCGAGTAGCCGGGGGCAACCCCCCTCGATCGCCCCTGAGTACGGGGGGGGACGGAAGAGGGCGGCTCGCTATCGTTGAACGTCTTGTAGCCTTGCCTTGGTCGCTGTTGCACTTCGCTCGGATTTTTGATTTGTTCTGCGCTTATTCCCCGTTTTCTGGCCCTTGGGGCTGATTCTTGGTAGAAAATATCGGATGTTCTAAACCAAAACCGCCGTCGGTCCGATGGGTATAAAGAACCGATAAGGTCTACCGAGGCTGGTTGGTGCGATGGGTTCTTCTTTGCGGGAGTCTCTTCGGATCGCTTGTGGTAGGCCGTTGGGGGTTTTTGGAACGACGATGACTGGGTCCGGGCGAATGGGCTTTGAGGCAGGAGTGAGATTATGACCAGACGTGGATGGCGAGTGAAGTTGGTCCGGACGGTAACGGCCTTGGCAGTTGGCGGATCGGCGTTTCAATTGGGCGGTTGCGACCCGAACGTTCGCGGCACGCTGCTGGGCGGGTTGGAGACGACCTCGCAGACGCTGGCGGGTTCGTTGATTTCGGCATTCTTCTTGAGCCTTGCCAATGACGCCACCGACGGCACGCTGACGACGACGTAACAGCGTCGGGTACAAACGAGAATAGATTGGACCCGTCTGCGCTTTTGCGCCGCCGGGTCTTTTTGCGCGCGGCTTGTTTCAGCGTGCATCGTAGAAGCGCTGGCACTCATTCCCTTTCATCAACCCCCCTGAATCCCCCCCCCTGGGTACAGGGGGGACGAGAGCGCGCGATTCGGCGGGGTTGGGTCGGGGTTGGGTGTGGTGCGCGCG
This sequence comes from Planctomycetota bacterium, assembly GCA_024277835.1. Classification (GTDB taxonomy): domain Bacteria; phylum Planctomycetota; class Phycisphaerae; order UBA1845; family UBA1845; genus JAJRUK01. Next base: position 5,925 of record JAJRUK010000106.1, read on the forward strand.
TTTGTCCGCTGGTTCGTTTCGTTCATTCGCCATCCGAGCACTGGTAGCAAGCTGCCAGTGGCACCCTGATTGAAAAAGTCTGTTAGCTGGAGCGTGGGCGTTTTGTGGGTTTGGTTGATCGGGTTTGCCATTCGCGGAGGTGTTCGGCGAGGACTTCGGGTTTTTTCTTTTCGAGAATGCGTTCGATGACGGTGGGGTGGATCTTGAGGTTGGTCATGGCGTCGGCGGCGCGCTTCCAGAGTCTCTTCTTCGTTCCCTCGGCACTCGCGAGGTAGATTTCGGTGACGATCTCCTGCAACTTCACGATCATAATCGTGTCGCGGTTGTCGTAGTAGCGGTCGATGATCTTCTTTTGATGTTTGGAATACTCTGCCATGGTGGTTTGGTAGCGGAGGATTGCGGGAACGTCAATCGTCCATTTGCGATTGTGATCGGCGAAGGCGCGTTGGCCGAGTTTTTGCTCCAACATGTTTTGCAAATGCCGGGTCGATGGCCCGACCCACCTCCTGTTCAGTAGACTCTTACGGGGCGTGCGGATGGGTAGTAGTAGCGCAGGATGTCGCCGGCGCGTTTTCCTTTTAGCGCCTGGCCTTGCATGCCCCACTGACACAAACCCAGGCCGTGGCCGAAGCCTTTGCCGTTTTTGAAGATGACGTTTGCACCGTCGATGCGAACATCGAAGTCTGTGCTCTTTATCTTGTTAGGGCCTAGTGTGTGGCGGACTTTTTCGGCGAGCAGGTCGAAGGTTTCGGCGTTTGATCCGGTAAAGCGAAGCGTGAGGGGTCTGCCCGCGTCAGTTCGGCTCGATACGGCGATGGAAGTGATGCGTCCTATTTTTTTTGCTTTGTTATAGCGTGCGGTGAGCTTCTGTTGGATCGACGCGAGCGACATTTTGATCGGACCCCAACGGTAATTGTCGCCGGGTGCGATTTCGCAATAGTCGCAGGGGACGTTGCCGCGAAGAGGGGGTACGTCGCTTTCCGAACCAAACGGGGCGGCGGGTTGAGAGCTTCCGCCGCAGGCTGCGCTGTAGTAGGTGCAGAAGAGTCGGTCCTTGTCGCCGTCCTTGTAGACGAGCACGACGCCTCTGGTGAAGTCGACGGCTTCATCGACGCGACGACCAACCGCGTCGCTGCGGATGCCCCGGTAGACCTGTGCGCCTTGTGTGGCGGAGAGGTCGATTTCTGCGTTGGGGTCGCGTGTCATGTGGTAGATGGCGAAGGATCTTGAGACGATTGCTTGCCCGCGAAGCGCCTGGTCGTGGAAGGTTGGCCACGCTTCCGCGGCGACGACGCCCGCGACGTAGTCCTCAACGTCAACGTGGTTGATGACGTCGAGCCTGTTGCTATTGATAATGACGACGCGAAGGGAGCCGGCGTATAGGCCTAGCTGTTGCCACTCGTTTCGGCGGTAGATGGAAACGCGGATCGGTTCGTGGTTTTCGGATTCGAGTCGTATGTCTTCGGGCGTTTGAAGTTGTTTGTTGAATTCGATGGTTGCGTTGTTACGCGGGCGAAGATCGGTGGGGGTGTTGGGCGGGAGTTCGCCGAGTTTCTTGCGGTCGGTGTTGCGGATCGAGATTGTGCTGGTTGATTCGACTCGGATGCGTGGGACGCTGTCTGCGATGAGGATGCGCGCGTCGCGGAGCGGGGTTGGGTCACGGTGCGATGCGAAGATTGGTGTTGCTGTGAGCGCGGCGGCGAGGATTGCGCAGTTGCTGATAGTGCGCGCGTTGCGGCGATTGAATGAGCGAGTCATGTTCATGCATCACCGTCGCTTGATCGGCCCGATTGCGGGGGTGTGCAGTTTTGCGCCAACAAACGAAAACCCCCCTCGATCCCCCCTTGGTAAAGAGGGGACGGAAGAGAGCGGTTCGCTCATGATGAACCTTCCGTGCTCTTGCTCGCGACTAGCCCTGCGAAATTTTACGGCGAACCTTTGAGGCCGATTCCGAGTTTGGTCAACTGCTGTTTGATTTCCTCGAGAGAGGTTAGCCCGAAGTTCTTGACGGTCATCAACTCTGCTTCCGAGTGGGCGGTTAGCTCGCCGATCGTTGTGACGCCGAGTCGTTGGAGGGCTTTTCGTGCTCGTACGGAAAGCTCAAGTTCTGCGACGGATCGTTGTGCTGAGATGGGCACTTCGCCAATCGGCGTGACCAGTTGCCTTGCTGCGATCGACGGTGGGGTGGGTAGGGCTGCTTGCCCCAACTCCAATCCGCGGTTGGTCAGCATCGCCTTGATTTCGGACAGCGATGTTTCGCCGAAATTTCGATAGGACATCAGCTCCGCTTCCGTTGTGCGGAGCAGATCGTCGAGTGTTCGGATATTCATCTGTCGGAGGCAGTTTCTGCTTCGGACGCTTAGCTCGAAGTCGGAAATGGGTTGTTCGAGCGCGGAGTGACGACCTTCAAGCTCGCGCGTTCCGGAGTCGTCATAAATCATCGTCGCGGAGCTTTCAGCCGATTTTAGAATCTGTCTCGCGCGAACGTGGTTAGGATGTTCATTCACAACGGCGGCTGCGAGCGCTTGGGCCTCTGCGTATCGTTCGTTTTCTTCGAGCAGGATGGCGAGGTTGAGCATGGCGCTGACGGGGGCGGGCGTCGTTTCGATACAGGCGCGGTATAATTCAATGGCTTGTATGTCGTCGCCGCATTGGTCGTGAAGCAGGGCTGCGCGGAAGGTGGCATCCATGTGCTCGGGGTTTTCTTCGAGGATTCGATCGTAGGTTTCCAGGGCGCGTTCGTTGTCGTATTCGCCCTCGGCGATGAAGCCTTCAAGAAATTCCAGATCGTGTTTGTTCTGGTCGGTTTTTGGGGCGGCGGCGAGCGCCTGTCGGGCTGCGTCGAAGTCCTGGGAACGTATCTTATCGACGATCGGTTCGAGCGTTGCTTCCATGAGAATCCTTCAGCTATGACGTCTGTGCGCCGAGTCCGCCAAGTAGCCCAGCCCGTACCGGGGTCCGCGGAGGGTCGCGTTGTGCGTGCCGACCGATTTCACAGGCGGCGCAAGCGGGATAGTGTATGAATCTCCGCCTGATTTGGCAAGGCGGGGGTCAATCGCCGAGCGTGCGGAGGAATCGGAAATCGAACATTCCGGCGTTGTGGCCATCTGACCAGTCGAACTGGATGGCGTAGTTGCCGATGAGCCGGGCCGTTGTGACGCGGAGGTTGCTGGGGTCGGCTTTTAGGATTGCCAGGGGGTTTGCGGATGCTTCGTCTCGCTGGCCTCGGCAGGTGGCGCAGGGGCATAGTGCTCGTAGCTTTCCCAGGGCGTATTCGCTGGTTCGCCCGTCTGCCCAGAGGATGGTCAGCTTTTGCTCTTTGAGCTGGACTTTGAGATCCTTGGGGATGTCTTCGGTCTTGGTTTCCGCGTCTTTCGATTGATCTGTGGGTTGGGTGCTCATGTCGAGATTGTAGCGGTGCGTGGAGGTTGAGGCGACTGCTGTTGGGCGGGATGGTTTAGGGTCGTGTTGGGATTCTGGGAATCGCTTCCTTGCGGGCGCGGCTCTGATTTTGGGTTGCTGCTACGAGGCGTGTGCGTGGACGGGTTGGTTTCGGGTTGCGGGACTGTGGCCATTGGTTGTTGGGACGGCGGATGGCTTTATGGCTGTGGTGGGTTGGGGCATGCGCTGGACGCGGATGCTCGGTGCGGGTGCCGCGACGGCGAGGTATTCGTCGAGAAAAGCGATGACGCGTTGGGCGTATTCATCCGGTCGAACTGAGACGGCGCAGTTGTGCTTCGCGCCGGGGACCATCCAGAGCGACTTCGGTCCGAGTGCTCGGTCGTATAGGATTTGGGACTGCGCAACCGGGATGTAGCTGTCTTTTTCGCCGTGGATGAAGAGGATCGGTCTTGGTCCGAGCTTACGCATCGCTTTGCGGACGGAAGGGAACCGGCACTTGAACTTGCGGCGACACTCGAGGAACAGCAGCCACCGAAGGAATCGCCAGAAGGCGGGGGGATGATTCTCGGCAACGATGCGGATGCGGGCGAAGACGGTTGCGAAGCGGCGCATCAGGTATTCCAGGGCGGTGTCGCTGCTGAATGCTCCGTCGGTGACGATGGCGCGCACGTCGTCGCACTTGACCGCACCCAGGATCGACGCACCCGCTCCGCGCGAGAGGCCGAAAAGGCCT
>JAJRUK010000107.1 GCA_024277835.1 Planctomycetota bacterium
TCGGTGACACGTCATCTTGGATTCGCCGAATCTTCGGTCTCTAAATCTGCAGCGCACTACGTCGGCTTCAAGGCACGCAAGAATCTGAACGCTGTCTGGAAATGAGAATACTTCAACAAGCTGCTAGTCTACCGGTCGTGGGGTGTGATCCAGGGCCAGCGCACATTAAACTCCTTGCGCCATAAGGACTTGCATCAGGAACTCGTTGTTCCAGCCTGCCATTTCGCTCTTCCCTTTGATGCTGTGCTTTGACGGATGGCGTTTGAGCAAGCTGATCGCGAAGCGACGTAGCCACGAAAGATTGCTCGCCGCGAAGCGTTCGCGCGTGCGACTCTGGTCCTCGTCGAACGTCACATCAAGTACCCAGTGCAGTGAATTCTCAATGCCCCAGTGACCACGAACTGCCTGGGCAAATCGTTCGCCACTCAGGTAACAACTGGTGATGAAGTAACGTACGTCACCGTCCGTCGTACCGTCTCTTTTCTCCGTCGTGCGAACTGCCATGCCCACCGCCGTCGCACCAGGCCACGCATCTTTCCAAGAAGCGTTGCGAGGAATCTTCGCCAGCACATAACACCGATCATCGTAGCGGCCATGACCCTTCTCGGATGTCTGATGTTGCCGGTGCGACATCTTCAATAAATCATCTTGACGTTCATCGCTGAACAAATCCTTAATCGCATCGTGCAACGTTGGCTGATTGTCTTTGACGGCGAGAACATAGTCCCCCTTGGCATCGACAATCTTCTTGGCGATCGCTTTTTGGCAACCCATCGCGTCGATCGTCACGATCGCGCCTTTCACGTCGATCTGATCGATTAACTCTGGAATCGCAGTGATTTCATTGGACTTTTCCTCGGTGGCAACCTGCCCCAGCGACAAACCTTGCTCGCTAAGCCAAGCGCTGACTAAATGCAATGGACCAAGGCCACGACTTCGATCATGCGAGCGACGCATCGACTTGCCGTCGATAGCTATCGTCGGACGTGTCTCTTCATTTCCGCTCACCAGACTCATCATCCACGATTGAAAACAAGTTTGAAAGGCTTCGGGTTTGAGCGCGGACAAAACGCGACGAATACAATCTCGTGACGGAATCCCATTGTGGAACGAAAGCAATTCTTCCAACCAATTCGCTTTCGCTTTGGCCCAACGTTCGATCGAGGTCGGACCTGAACAGCCAACGATCACGCCGCACACCGCAATGGTAATCACATCGGCAAGCAAGTGGCGACGATTGCGCGTGTGACGCGGGTCAGGTAGCGACTCGAAGTGTTTGACGATTGAGTCCAACGATACTGCGGGACAGGTCATCGGGAATCCTTTCCGTAAACAATCCTTGCCCGTCCATTCGGCAAGCCTGCCATAGAAATACCCGATCGACACGCATCGCGCCAGTCAACCTAAACTACCCAGTTATACGCGCTGGCCCTGGGCGTATCGGGCGGCTGGATATGGTCAATTGCCCAAGGTGCTCACACACAGAATGAGTGCGCCCCTTGGGATAATAGTGAGTCTCTTGGGGATTCTAGTGAGCCCCTTGGAAGGGGCGCTGCGCCCCTTCGAAGAGAACCACCTTCCGCCCAAGGGGTGCACGATTCCGTGGGTATGGACAACATCGACCTCGCCGAGCGCGAGGCAATTCGATCGGTCGAATTGGAACAAGAGCTGATTAAAGGCGCGACTTCCGCGCTTGCAGATAGCAACGGATTTTCAAAAAGGATACTGGGCATATGAGCATCGAAGCACAAAACGTCAAAGTCGTTCGGGTCACCGATCCGGGGGCGATCGTGGACAACGCATCGTTCACAACGCAGGAAATCGACACAAACAGTTACGAGTATTGTCAGATTTACTGCTACGTCGGAGCGACGGACATCGCGCACGTCGCGCTGAAGGTTCAAGAGTCGGCGACATCGGGCAGCGGGTTCGCAGATGTTAGCGGGCTGACATTCGGTAGCAGCACGAACACCGACGGTGCAACCAGTACGCTTCCGTCGAGCACCAGCGATAACGAGTTCTTCGTGTTCGACATCGACCTCAAGGCGAGAGAGCGATACCTAGACCTCGTGGCAACGGCAGGGAACGGCGCAGCTGGAACCTATATGGTCGCATGGGCTATCTTGAGTCGTGGTCACGACACGCCGCAGACGGCAACCGAGCGAGGCTGTTCGCAGATTCTGAGGGCGTAAGCAATGCCACACTCGATCCCGACAAGAAAGATTACCAAGAGCAAGCAGACGCCGCGCCGGTCCGCGCAGTCGCGAAACGCTGGGCGGCTGTACGGTCGGCGCTGGCAGCGGGCACGGCGTGCGTACCTCGCTCGCTTCCCGTTGTGCAAGGACTGTGAGAAGCACGGGGGCATCGTCGGTGCAGACGTCGTGGATCATGTCGAACCACACCGGGGCGACGCTGGCCTGTTCTGGGATCAAAAGAATTGGCAACCTTTGTGCGCGTCGTGCCATAGTCGCAAGACTGCGAAGCAAGACGGAGGCTACGGCAACGCGAAGGGTGCGCCCTCCGAATCGCTGTCGATTGAGGGTGTCAACCATGTCCCCAGTGGTCATTTTTCACAAGAGGATTCTGTCGATGGCTAAGACTGGCCCTAAACCAACGCCAGATCACGCTCTGCGGCTGAGAGGCTCGGGCGCGATTCAGAAGCGGGTAAAGCCGAAAGTCGCACCGGTTGCGAAGCCGAAACGTCCCCGCGCTCGAGTGGTCCGCGACCTCGACAAGATCATCCGCACCGGGATCCCGGGATACAATCCGTACGCACAGTCCGGCGATTGCAAGTTCAATCCGAAGCTGGCACGCCAGGCGATCCGGTTTTTTGAGACTGAATTGTGCCACGTCAAAGGCTCGCTGGCTGGCAGGCCGCTTCTATTGGAACCGTGGCAACAGTCGATCATCGGGAACCTGTTTGGTTGGCTTCGCAAGGACGGGACTCGGCGATACAGGACGGCGTTCATCTTCGTTCCTCGCAAGGCGGGCAAGACTGTTTTGGCTGCTGGCATCGTTGCCTACACGCTGTTTGAGGATGGCGAACCCGGGGCGGAAATCTACTCGGCAGCATCCGAGTACAAGCAGGCGACGCTTGTCTTTGAGCACGTTCGCGGGATGGTATTGCGGAATCCGTCGTTGAAGGAACGCGCGAAGATATACGCCGGGCAAGCTAAGTCTGTCCAGTTGGAATCGGACTACTCGACGTACCGGGTTGTGTCGAGCGATGCGAGTAGCCAGCACGGTTTCAATACCCATTGCTACGTTGTTGACGAAGTCCATTGTCTGCCTGACAGCGAGCTTATCGACACGCTGGAAACGAGTACCGGGGCACGTCGTCAACCGCTGGGCATTCTCATATCGACTTCGGACTACGAACGTGCTGGGAGTCCCTGCAACGCGAAACACGAGTACGCTTCGCGCGTTCGGGATGGCGTTATCGACGACCCGAGTTTCCTTCCGGTCATCTACGAGGCGAGCATCGACGACGACTGGACCGATCCGAAGGTGTGGGCGAAAGCAAACCCGAATCTCGGCGTAAGTGTGTCGGAAGAATACATCGCGAGTGCGTGCAAGAAAGCGCAAGACTTACCGCGTTTTGAAAACACATTCAAGCGCCTGCATCTAAACATTCGCACCCAGCAAGACGTTCGTTGGCTACCGCTCGACAAGTGGGACGCCTGCGCTGGCGAACCGCAGAGACTGTCGGACTTCGCGGGTTGCGAGTGTTGGGCCGGGCTGGACTTGGCGACGACGCGCGACTTGACCGCTTTGGTTCTTGTGTTCCCGCAGGAGGATGAGCGGTTCGCGCTGGTTCCTATCTTTTGGGTTCCGATGGAAACGGCGCTCGAGCGATCGCGGCGCGACAGAGTTCCCTACAATCAATGGATACGCGAGGGTCTGATTCGCACGACGCCGGGCAGCGCGACCGACTACGCGACGATCCGGCGCGACATCAACGCACTGCACACCGAGCACGGAATCATCATCCGATCAATCGCGGCTGACCGGTTGTTCCAAGGCGAGCAGTTATGTCAAGAGCTTCGCGAACAGGATGGGCTTGACGTTCAGGCTTTCGGTCAAGGGTTCATGTCGATGGCCGGACCTACGAAAAGATTCGAGGACATGGTTGTCGAGGGCAAGCTGCGGCACGGTGCGAACCCTGTCCTGCGATGGCACGCCTCGAACGTATCGGTGGAGATGGACGCGGCGGGCAACATCAAGCCGAGTCGCAAGAAGTCAACGGAAAAGATCGACGGCATCGTCGCTGCGATCATGGGACTAAGTGAGGCGATCGGCGGCGCTGCGGGCGCGTCTGTTTACAACGATCGCGGCATTGTTTGGATTTAAGATTTATCATGGAACGAAGATTTATCGAGGCGACAAACCTCGAAGTAAGAAAGACGAAAGACGGTCGGAAGTTGGCCGGGTACGCGGTTCGTTACGGTTCGCTGTCCGAGGACTTGGGATTCAGGGAACGCATCGCACCGGGAGCGTTTGCGGAGTCGCTGGCAAACGGCGCGGACGTTCGGGCACTCGTGGATCACGACCCGTCAAAGATCATCGGGCGAACGCCTGGCACGTTGTCGCTGTCGGAAGATCAGCGAGGCGTCCACGTCGTCATCGACCCGCCGAACACACAAGTCGGCAACGACGTTGTCACCAGTGTCGAACGCGGCGACCTGAGACACATGAGCTTCGGGTTCCGCGTCCAAGACGACTCATGGTCAACAGAGGGCGGCGAGTCCGTCCGCACAGTTACGAAAGCCGAGTTACTCGACGTAAGCGTTGTTGCGTTTGCGGCGTACCCGGATACATCAATTGCGGTCCGCAGCATGGACCGCTGGAAGCA
>JAJRUK010000108.1 GCA_024277835.1 Planctomycetota bacterium
GATCCGAATCGTCTTCACACTCGCTTTCGGAAAAGAAGCCTTCGGAACCGGCGATATTCACATGATGGCTGCCACCGGCTGTGTGGCGGGTTGGCCGGTCGTGTTGATTGGGTTCCTGCTAACTTGCGCTCTTGCCCTGCTTGGCTGGGTCGCGACGCTTCCGTTCAAACGAACCCGGGCCCTTCCGCTGGGGCCTTGGCTGTCGATCTCGTTCTTGATCGTTGTGATTTTCTTCGATTTCATCCTGCAATGGCCTGTCGTTGAAAGAGTTATACCCCTCACCGAGTGGTATCTCTCCAGCAATTCACAGGTTGCTGCTCTGGGAGTCCACGGATGAACCTTGCACTGAAACGGGTCAAGGTCTATGCTCAGGTCGCGTTGGTGGGGCTGTTGGTTTGCGTGATTGCGTGGGTTCTTTTCAAGAATCGAAAGAACGAAGTGGCGTTCTGGTTCTTCGGATTCACAGACCCGACGAAAAAGTACAACATCGTCTGGGTGTTGGCGTGGACCGCGAGCAGCACGCTCGCCATCGCACGGATTTTCTGGTTCGCCCGCGGACTGTGGCGCAATTTCCGAGAGTTGCGTCGCGCCGACCAGGTCGCCGCTGCGACGCAGGCCCAGAAAGAGCGTTCGAACGAACTGGAAGACAAACAGCGAGAGCTGGACGAGAAGCTCAAATCGCTCGAAGCCAAAACAGACACCGACGGGGAAGAACCTTCGCAAGATTCAACAGCTCCAAAGGAGAACGACGAATGACAAGGCGAGCAACTTTAATTACGACCCTTATCGCGACGACTGTCGTCACCTCCGGGTGTACGACAAACAAGAAAACCGAACTGACCATGCTCCAGGAACGCAACCAGGAGTTAACGACGAGGCTGAACCGTTCCTACGCGGACCTCGAGTCTGCCATGCGTGAACGCAACAACTTCAACACGCGCCTCGCATCCGCGATGCAGGACGTCAACTCGCTCCAATCCCAACTCGCCAATCAACCTGAACCGCTCGCCGCCCCCGCTGGCTGGACCGCTGTTCCAGGGGGTGCGATGATTGCAATCGAAAGCGGCGTCCTGTTTGCACCTGGAAGGGCAGTCCTCAGACCCCAGGCTCAAAAGACGCTGGACGCCGTCGTCAGCACGCTTCAGGGCGAATACGGCGATAAGGACATTCTCGTCTTTGGACACACCGACAACACGCCGATCAAAAAAAGCGGATGGAAAGACAACTGGCAGCTAAGCTCTGAGCGAGCGCTCGCCGTCGTGCGATTCCTCGCCGGACGAAGCGTCTCACCCGACCGCCTCGCCGCCTGCGGAGCGGGCGAGTATCGCCCGAAATTGTCTAACAGCACCGAACCCAACCGAACAGCCAATCGCCGCGTCGAGATTTTTGCCCTCACCGCACAACCGGGCACCGGACGCACGCCGTAGTGCTTTGCTAGCGCTAACGCTTCGGGTTCATTTGTCCGATCAGAGCCGCGACCGTGAGGGAGCGAACATCGCGAACCCGAACAATAAGGTGCAACAAATCATCATCAACGCGTGACGAATCAACATCGAATCTCAAGCAAGCCCGTGATCCGACAATCGCGGGCTTGTTCCTTTGAACATCGGATCGCGAACCGTGGCCAAGACGCTCATCGAGATCACCGACAAACTCGCCCAACGATTGAAACGGCATCAATTCCCCGCGCCGGTCTCGCACGTCTACAACCCGCTCATCTACGCAAGAGCAATGTACGCCCAATACCTCAACCGCTTCGGATCGGGCACGCGCGAGATTGTCCTTCTAGGGATGAACCCAGGCCCGTGGGGGATGGTGCAAACCGGCGTCCCCTTTGGCGAGGTGGGCATTGTCAAGAACTGGTTAAAACTCGACGCCGACGTGAAGAAACCAATCAACGAACACGCCAAAGTCCCCGTTCGAGGTTTGGATTGTCCGCGCAGCGAAGTCAGCGGCGCTCGCCTGTGGGGATGGGCGAAAGAAACCTACAAAACGCCAAAACGGTTCTTCAAACAATTCTTCGTTATCAACTATTGCCCGCTCGCGTTTCTGATTGAGTCCGGGCGCAACTTCACGCCCGACAAGTTACCCGCCGACTCGCGAAAAAGGCTTGAGGAGGTTTGCGATAGCGCCCTTCGCGAAATGATCGACCTGCTGAAACCCCGCCTCGTCATTGGCGTCGGTGCGTTCGCCGAAAAAAGAGCAACAATCGCACTCAGCGGACTCGACCTGACGATCGCACGAATCCTTCACCCCAGTCCGGCAAGCCCCGCCGCCAACCGAGGCTGGTCGCGCCAGGCGGTCGCCCAACTCCAAGACATCGGCGTCGACCTACCTGAAACCGAGCCGCGCCCGTAAGGAAGCGACATCTCAGCGCCGCACGGTAGTGGCGCGTTTCCTCCCGGACAGTACAAACGTTCAACGAACTCGCTCCCTCACGGTCGCGGCTCTGAAAACCGACTTCGCGCGTAACGCAACACTACGCCATCACCTCGCGATAGATCGACGCATACGCATCGAACGTCGCATCAATATGCCAACGATCATCAACGTCGCGCGACGCTCGCTCGCCCAAACGCCGCGATAGCGATCGATCGGTCAGGGCAGCACGAATCGCACCCGCAAGCGCGACCGCGTTTCCATAAGGCACAACCAACCCGTTGACACCGTCCCGAATCAAGTCCCGACACCCCGGCACATCCGTCGTAACGATCGCCTTCCCCGCTGCCATCGCCTCGAGCAGCGCATTGGGCAGCCCCTCCGTCCGCGATGGAAACACAAACGCATCCACAGACTTCAGCAGCGACGGCACATCATTTCTAGAACCAAGAAAGTGAACGCTCGCATTTAATCCGCGAGCAAGCAAATCCCCCTCAAGCTGTTCACGAAGAGGCCCATCTCCGGCAAGCAATAAATGAGCATCGACCGCCGCGCGAACCCGCGCGAACGCATCCAGCAAGACCCCAAGTCCCTTCACCGGATCAAGTCGACCCACCCAGAGCGCCGTCAGCGCTCCCGCCGGAATCCCAAGAGACGTCAAATCAAACGGAGCAGCAGAGCGTATCCGCGACGGATCAATTCCGCCCTTCACCAGTCGAAGTCGACTCATCGGAATCCGCGCCCGCTCGCACAAATGCTCAACCACCGACGGCGAATTGCCAATCGTGAATCGACAATCGACATGCGTAAACCGATCCACCCAGAGGTGCCACGTCCGCTCCACCTCGACCGTCTGAATTTCGCAAACAACGCGATCCGCAGGAAAATCCGCCATCCGCGCCGCAAACCGCGACGCAAGATTCGCATGAAACAAAAGGGAATGCACAACCCCCGAACGATGCTCGCGCACAATCGCCGCGAGACGACCCATCACACGAACATCAAACCTGCAGCACGCCCCGCAATCGTAAACCTCAACCCCATCTTCGCGCATCATCTCGCCGACCGGACCCGCCGGTGCAAGCGAAACGACCGCACAACGAAACCCCCGCCCGCGCATCGCCCCCACAAGTCGCCGAAGATGCAAAGGAACCCCGCCGATCTCAAGATCGGTAATCACATAGAGAATATCAAGCCGTTGATCCAAGAGGGAGTCCGCGCAAGAAAAACGCCGGTCAGTAATCCCGCCGCGAGAAAAGCCACATCGCAATCAACACCACAACCGCCTCGAACGCAAGCGATGAACCGATCGTGTAATAAGCAGGAATCGCAGCACGATCGCGCTCCACACGCTCCGCCCACTTTAGCGTCTCTTGTGAATCCGGGTCTTCGTACGCAAACAGCTCCGAAGAACTGGCCGCCCTCGCCCACTGCTTCGCCTTGATCGTAATATCCGACGTGTTGGGCAACCCCCACCGCGCGACGCGAGACGCGTTGTACGCGGTTCGATACTCCTGCCACGAAGGGTTCGCCGCGAATTGATCGTCCGTTATCTGAACACCTGCGAAAAAGACCCACGCGCCGAGCGTCACAAGAACGGCTGCGATGCTTGAACGAGTCGGAATCGCAACCAACACCGAGACGCAATACACGTAACTAAATAGCAGCACCACAAGCGGAATCGAAAGAAGATACCCCGGCAGCCACACCCCCCACCGCATCCCGCAAACAAGAAACGTCAACCCGACAAAAACCGTCGCATGAAAACCAACGAATACCATGCTCCCCATATACTTACCCAAAAAGAGTTGCCACCGTGCGATCGGCTTGGAGAGCATCACGTCGATCGTCCCGCGCTGCATCAAGCTCGGCATGAAACCCGCCGTTGCGATCAGCGCAAGAATCACGCCAACCCAACCGAGAACGGTGTCCATGATGAGATCGACAACAATCAGCGCAATAAAGTCCTTGCGCAGCTTGCCGCCAATCGTAAAGACGTCCGTGTCGATTTCCCAGGTCCCAAACAAAATCGAAACCTTGTTTGGCTCGAAGCTAAAGCAAAACATCCCCCCCGCAACCGCCAGCGAAATCAGCAGCATCACCCAGAAGATCTTCCGATCCAGGGATTCGCGAAAACTATCGAATACCAGTGCCCAAAACTGCATCAGTGTCTCACCGTGTCACTCGACCGCTCATGACGACGTCGGTCTCGCCGCAGGCGGATGATTTCCGCCAGCATGCGCATCCGCACCCATCGCCTCAACAAGAATATCTTCCAGACTAAACCGATGCGGCGAAACCGACTCAATCATCGCCCCACCGCTACGCAACAAGTCAATAGCCTCGTTCACTTTCGCAAGGTTATGCCCGGGAATCGACACCATCCCCGACCTCAACCCCGACCCCGACCCCAACTTTAACCCCGACCGCCCGTCCGACGAAACCCCCGACTTCAACTCCGACCCTGCCCCTAGCCCCGCCTCAACCGTCGCCCCCATCTCGGCGAGCTTAGCGAGGGCAGCCGAACAGTCGCCCGTAAACGCAATCTTGTATTCGACCGTATGGTCCGTCAGCTCGCGAAGCGTCCCCTGCCTCGCAACAAGCCCATCCACCAGAATCGTCACCCGATCGCAAACCATTTCCAACTCGCTCAACAGATGCGAGTTAAGAAAAATCGTCGTGCCCTTGCTACGAAGATCCTGAAGAAGCTCGCGCACGTCGCGACGACCCACCGGGTCCAGCCCGTCGGTCGGCTCATCGAGCACAACAAGCTCCGGATCGTTCATCAGCGCCTGCGCGATCCCCAACCGCTGCAACATCCCCTTTGAATACTTATCAATCCGCGCGTCCGCCCACTTTGTCAGACCCACACGATCTAGCAACTCTGGCGCACGCTGGCGACGCCGATCCCGCGGAACCTTCGCCAGCGAAGCGTAATAATCAAGCAACTGAGCACCCGTCAGATAACCCGGAAACCGATGACTCTCCGGAAGATACCCCGTCACCGCAAGCTTTCCCCGATGACCGATGGGCCGACCAAGAATCGTCCCGTACGCCCGCGTCGCGCGAACCACCGTCATCATGATCTTAACCAACGTCGTTTTTCCCGCACCGTTGGGACCAAGAAGACCAAAGATTTCCCCAGCACCAACTTGGATATTCACCCCGCGAAGTGCATGAACACTGCGGCCATACGTCTTGCGAACGTCGATCAAATCGACCGCCCAGTTGGTCATCTCAGTTACATTGACCATAGCGATCCTCGACGCACCATCAGCTCATCCGCCACAACTTCACCCCGTGCGTCCGGAGCAAGATCGATCCACTCCGCACTTAGAAAACGCTTAAACCAAGTCCGCTGCGACTTGGCCAGTTGACGAGTACCGATCTTGATCATTTCCACCGCGTCCGCAAGCTCGATCTTACCACCCAAGTGATCAATGATCTCCGCATACCCCAGCGCCTGTTTCGCAGCCGTACTAAGCGGGATCGGCTCTGCCAGCAGTGCCTTCACCTCGTCGACCAACCCGTCGGCGATCATCTTCCGCACGCGGTCGTTGATCCGATGACTCGCGTCTTCCTTGTCACGACGAAGCCCGATGAACGTGCAATCATGCTTCGTGCGATCGCGATCCCACTGCGCCTGCAATTCGCTGATAGCTGTCCCGGTCAACTCATGAACTTCAAGCGCTCGTACAATTCGCCGCAGATCGTTTCGATGAATCCGCGCCGCAGACACCGGGTCAACTTTCTCAAGCTGCGCATGAAGCCCGTCGTTACCGTCGCGCTCCGCAATCTCGCCAAGTCTCGCCCGAATTTCCTCATTCGCCCCAGGACCTTCAAACAGCCCCTCGCTCAGCGCTTTCACGTAGAGCGGCGTTCCACCAACAACGAAAATCGGTCGCCCGCGTTCCGCAATCTCCGCAATCGCCTTCTCAGCGAGGTCAACGTATCGCGCCACCGAAAACTCTTCCGATGGTTCCACCACGTCGATCAGGTGATGCGGAATCTCTTCACGAATCGAGATCGAGGGCTTGGCCGTCCCGATGTCCATCCGCCTGTACACCTTCATCGAATCGATGCTGATGATCTCGCCACCGGTCCGACGCGCAATCTCCCGCCCCAGGCTTGCTTTGCCAGATGCGGTACACCCGAAGATAATCGTCAGTTTTGCTGCCATGTAATTTCGCTCCCCTGCGTGGTTCTGGATTCCCCGATCCAACCGGCAAGGTGCAAGTCGTGAGGCAGGGTCCGCGCCACCCGCCGAACCAACCGCAACAATGCCCTGGCAGCGAGTCGAAAAACGAAGTTTTTCTATGTGGCACCGGTTTGTAACCGGTGCGAGGCGCGGAACAAGGAGACAACGCACCGGTTACAAACCGGTGCCACACTTTTTCAACAACCCGTTAGCTCACCGTCGTGCCCAACTGAAACGAAAGCTGCTCAAGATGAACGCCAAGATCGACAGACGCGACCGCAATCTCCAACCCCGCCTGAATCGTCACCGGCGCGAAATTCAAAATCCCGCGAACACCGCCCGCGATCATCGTGTCCGCGACCGCCTGAGCCGCCGGGGCTGGAACCGCCAAGATTCCCAGGCGGATCGATTTTTCCTTCACCACCTGCGGCAGATCAGCGAGTGGCTGCACCGAGAAAGCAATAGGCCGAGGACTTTTCATCCCGATCACACCTGGATCGCGATCAAACGCTGCCACCACATCAAACCCACGTTTGGCAAACCCGCCGAACGAAACCAGCGCCCGCCCGAGGTTGCCCATGCCGACCAACAACACATTCGACTGCTTGTCTGTCCCGAGAATCCGCCGAACGCGCTGAATCAGCTCTGGCACGCGATATCCGATCCCCGGGTGCCCGAACTGCCCGAAATACGCAAAATCTTTCCGAACCTGTGCGTCCGACAAGCTCAGCGCCTCGCCAAGCTGCCGACTCGATACCGTTCGGTGATCGGCTGCATGAAACGCCTCCAATTGCCGCAAATAAAGGCTAAGACGACGCACGGCGGGCGCTGGAATGTTGTCTGATTTTGGCATCGAACCACACCGAACCAAGGCCCTCCGGGAACCCTGTCCCGATCTCGCCTCAGCTTTGTCCAACTCACACTATCAGGCTGCAGATTCACCCGTCAACCCGTCCGATCCGCTTGAAATCGTGTCCCGGCTTGACATACTATGGGGAGTGTGGATAGCTTTCCCCGTCTCAGAACGGAAAGCCGCTGCGACACAGGCACTGACCGCCCGCGCCGTGCAAGCGGGCACAGTTGGCGATCGATGCATCGCCTTCGGATTTCCCGCGATTAGTTGCGAACAGACACAAGATCACCGCCATAGTGCGGGGGAACAATTATGCCAAAACGCGCCGCCTTGGGCGTTACAATCTGCGTCATCTCGTCACTTCTTTCCTCTTCGGCTCTCGCTCAGGACAGAAAGAGTACCGATGCGGCGATCGATGCCATGCGCGAGAATTCCTCGATTAGCAGGAATGACAAGCAGCGCATCCGAGATTGGATCGAACGAGCGATTGACGAGTTAGCCGCCACGCCCGAAGGGAAACAAGCGCTTGAGGGAACAGCGTTTTGTCACATGTGCAAATCGCAATCAAGACACCCTCGCAACGACCCCGCGTTCCGAACGGAGTTTCTGACGCAAGTCGCCAGCGTCGCAGCCGCCCAGTTTGCCGATCCAGATGTCGACCCCAACGTCGCAGCGTCTCTGGCACGCATCCTACTCGACGAGAATGCGACCGAGGCGATCCCCGGGCTGATCGCCGGACTCGCCTGCAAAGTCGATGCCGCAAGATACCTATCAGCACGGGGGATCATCGGTCAGCAAGCGGCTATCGCCGCCGACAGCGAACAGTTTTCCAAGGTGATCAAGGCGCTACAAACCGCCGGCGTCTCCGAAACCAGTTCGATCGTATCGAGTCGAATCTACAGAGCGCTCGCATTTCCAGGACAGGCGACCGACGTTCTCGACGCGTACCTTGCGATCTTCGACAAGCGCCTCACGAAACGGCGAACGTCGAATATCTCAGACGGCGCTGAAACAGAAGCTTTCTTTTACTTCTCAGAAACAGAAACCCTTGGCTCGTTGAATCAGGAACAAAAGACGAAACTCGTGACTCGTGTGGCTGTCTTCTTTCGCCTCGATGCAGAGCGATTTAACAACGAGCTTCTCGACTTCGTAGAGATCGACAACGTCGAGCGGTCGCTCGTTCAAGCAGAGTTGCTCCTGAAAACTGCAACCAATGCAAGCGATGGCGGCAACATCACCAAACTGCTGGAAAAACAGGGTCGCTCAGGCATGGACCTGGTTCCGCTTGAGGCGGCCAAGTGGGTCGGAAACGCCGAAACCAAGTCGCAAGGGCCACTCAACGCCGCACCGTGGAATGTCCCGGTCGGCGCGCCGTAGCGATCCGTTGAATGAGTGTGGCACTGGCTTCCAGCCAGTGTGATCACCGGCTAGAAGCCGGAGCCACACATGCTGCTGAGACTTTTTCGACGGACGAATAGTCAACGACTCAACGCGTGCGGGATGTGGACAACGGAATGATCCGCAACCTCTTTCTTCTTTACCTCGCACTAATCGCTACGCTGGTTGTATCCTTCTCGATGACCCATCGCGAACCTCGCGCCGACTTCACCTACGTCAACCCGTCCGGAATCCACACGCTCGACCCCGCCCGCATGAGCTGGCTGCAAGACTTCCGCGTCGCGCTGAATCTCTGGGAGGGTCTGACGAGTTTGGATCCGAAAACGACCGAACCCATCGGGGCAGCCGCCCACTTCCCTCCCAAAGTCTCCGACGACGGTCTGACCTACACGTTTCATATTCGCAATAACGCAAAATGGTCCAACGGCGACCCGGTCACCTCGCACGATTTCGTTCGCGGATGGCGACGCGCGATCGAACCGGGAACCTCCGCCGATTACGCCTTTCTCTTAACCGACAACATCGCTGGCGCGGCGGACTATGTTCAGTGGCGACAGGAAACGGTCGCTGCGTTAGCCGCGCTTCGATCTCGCGGACTGAAAAATAGAAATCGCGACGACATTGAGACATTGCTTGCTCAATGCACCGACGATCTCGAAAAACGCTTCTCCAAAGTCGGACTCAACGCTCCCGACGACAAAACGCTTGTCGTACGACTAAGAAAACCATGCCCCTATTTTCTCGACCTCACCGCCTTCGCAACATTCCTCCCAATTCACGAAAGCATCGAACGACTTCGCTTACATTACAAGGAAAAACCGCTGACCCGCGAAGGACTCGTCACGTACGACCCGCAGTGGACCAAACCCGACTACCACCGCAACAACTACCCCGGCCTAATCACAAACGGCTCGTATACCCTTGCCGATTGGTCTTTCAAACGGCGAGCACGCCTCATCGTCAACTCGTTCTTCCGCGACGCTGACAACATTCGATGCAAAACCGTCGACATGTTGGAGTACGACAACGTCAGCGCCTCGATCATGGCGTACGAATCCGGCGACGTTGATTTCCTTACCGATCTGACCGTCCCCTATCAACATGAACTCATCCGCCTCGCCCAAAGCGGCGAGCGACCCGACCTGAAGCTCGCGTCCGTCCTCGCCACGCAGTTTCTCAACTTCAACTGCGACAGCGAAACGGTTGGCGGCGTCAAGAACCCGTTTAAAGACGCCCGCGTTCGGCGTGCTTTCACCCTCGCGACCGATCGCCGGAAAATCGTCGAGCATGTCCTCGCCAACGGCGACCGTCCCGCAAGAAGTTTCGTACCGCCAGGCGCGATCCCAGGCTATTCGCCACCGCAGGGACTTAGCTATGACATCGACCGCGCGAAAGCACTGCTGCGCGAAGCGGGCTACGCCTCCGGTGAAGCGCTAGGCCCCATCGAACTGCTCGTCACTTCGCGCACCGTCCGCCTTGGCGAAGCGCTCGCGAGCATGTGGGAAACCGCCCTTGGCGTGCGCATCGAGCTTCGCGCCAAGGAATCAAAGACCTTCGCGCAGGACAAAATCAATCGAAATTTCATGATCGCCCGCGGAAGCTGGTATGCCGATTACAACGACCCGACAACATTTCTCCATTGCTTAACAATCGGAAACGGCAACAACGACACCGGCTACGCCAGCGAAAAATACGACGCACTCCTTGCCAAAGCCAACGCAGAAACCGACCCTGCGATCCGCGCACGCCTTCTTGCACAAGCGGAATCGATCATCGTTGAAACCGACTGCCCGATCCTCCCCATCTCGCACTCGACGCAGCTCATCGCGATCAAACCTTACGTCAAGGGACTCTTCCCGAACGAAAGATTGTGGTTTCCCTTTCGCTATGTGAGCGTCGATCGATGATCCCGAAGCTGATCAA
>JAJRUK010000109.1 GCA_024277835.1 Planctomycetota bacterium
GACGCTGCTCATGGTTTTCATGCTGGGGGTGATCACACTTTGGTGGGTCGGTTCCTCCGAAACCGAGCGCAATGCACCCGAGTTTTTCATTTTGCTTGTGGGTAGCGCGTTGGGGATGGCGCTCATGTCCAGCACGGCGAATCTCCTCATGATGGTCCTGGCGATGGAGACGGCGTCACTGCCGAGCTACGCGTTGGTTGGTTTCGACAAGACCAATCGCCGCAGTGCGGAAGCGTCTTTGAAGTATATGATTTTCGGCGCGGTGTCCGCCGCGATCATGCTCTACGGTATCAGTTTAATCTACGGACTTGTTGGCAGCTTGAGCGTCCCGGCGATCGCGACGTACACGATTGAGCAGTTTATTGGCGGGCAAAATACGCTTCTTCTTTCGGTCGGTTTGCTTTGCGTTTTCGCGGGGATCGCGTTTAAGGTTTCCGCGGTTCCGTTTCACTTCTGGTGTCCCGACGCGTTCGAGGGCGCAAAGATCGAGGTGACGACTTGGCTTAGCGTTGTGAGTAAGGCGGCCGGTTTGGTCATGTTGGTGCGCGTGCTGACGTTCTTCTCGAGCGCCGTTCCAGAAGTTCATGCCATGTCGATTCTCAATCCGATCGTCTGGACGATCGCGATCGTCGCGATGGTGACGATGACGTTCGGCAACTTCGCCGCGTATCGCCAGGAGAGCGTGAAACGGATGCTGGCGTATTCGTCAATCGCCCACGCGGGTTACATGCTCAGTGCCGCAGCCGTCTTGCTTCATCCATCCGTTGCTGGCAGCGAGTCGCCGATTTCGGCGCTGCTTGGTTACATTGTGGTGTACCTATTCATGAATCTTGGTGCTTTCGGTACGGTTGCGATGGTTGGCTGGGACACTGGCAGCGATCGGCTTGAGGCGTTCACGGGGTTGATTCGACGCGCACCGTTTCTTGCGGTGCCGATGGTGATGTGCTTGATGTCGCTCGTTGGGCTTCCGATTTTCGCGGGGTTTGTCGCGAAGTGGTGGGTGCTTGTTTCGCTAGGAAAAATGGGCGGCACGATTGGCTGGGTGCTTGCGGTTGTCGTTGTCTCCAACACGCTCTTTAGCTTGTACTACTACATGCGGATCGTCGTGAAGATGACGCTCAAAGACGATGACCAATCGCCCGTGCGTGCGTCGCCCGTGGGCATTGGACTTGTCAATGCCTGTGCGATCGTGCTCATGATTCTCTTTTTCGGCGCGAACCCCTTTCGACAAATCACCGATCGGTATTCTAAGAATCTAGTGACCGCGGCCACTCTTTCATCGACTCGCACAATCACTGTCGTCGATGCGACAACCCCGACCGACGCAGCTACCCCGACAGCGGGAGACAGCCACTAATGGAGAATCAACGCGCCGTGGCTGTCCTTCGTGAACTGCTAAGACTTGAGCAGTGCAATGTGGCTGTTCGTCTCGTGGAATCGACTGTTTTCATCTCTCGCGCTTCGACGCAACTCCAGCGTGCGATTACCGCTTTCGCATCGGCGAGCGTGAAGTATTGCGAGTCGCTGACGGAGCTGATTCGCGAACTCGGTGGCGAGCCAGGTCCGCGCGGTGGCAACCTGAGCAGTGCGGATTTCCATTTTATGGAATTATCGATCGCGCTGCCACGATTGCTCAGCGGGCATGAGTCGCTGGTGCGTTACTATCGAGCAGGCGCAGCCAAGTTGGGCGACTTGCCCGATATCTCCGCAATCGTCGCTCGAATCGCAGACGAGCATCAGCAGGAACTTTCCACGATTCGAGAAATCCACTCCGCCCACGCGGCTTGAGTCTACCTCGTTATCGCGACGGTGATGGCGAGCAAACCCAGCACGAAGCAGTACGGCGCAAAGTAGTGAAGCGCCCGCATCCGCACCACGCCCAACAGGATTTTCAGCGCGACGAGTCCAACAAGAAATGAGACGAGACTGCCAACGAGAATCGGTCCCCATGGGATCGAGGCGCTTGGGAGTTCGGCAACCCGTGACGCGTCGGACAGTTGTACGAGGGTCGCGCCGAGGATTGCAGGGACGGCGACCAGAAAGCTAAACTCCGCCGCCCACCGTCTTCGCAATCCAAGAAAGACAGCCACGCTGATCGTCGCTCCGCTTCGCGAAATGCCCGGAAGGATCGCAGCCCCTTGTGCAAATCCAACCAGCACCGCTTGCCACCACGCGAATTTCGCCCAGCCGCGCCGCCCGCGCGGGACGCTCTTTGTCGAAACGAGTAATACGCCGGTCACCATCAGGCATGCGCCGATCAACACGGGTTGAGCGAACGCAGCTTCAAATTGCCTGCGAAATCCAAACCCGATGGCGGCCGTGGGTATGCTCGCGAGAATTCCCAAGAGGGCGACACGCCACGCATAGCGCTTCTGATTCCAATCACGATTTGTCTCGCGGATCAGTCGCGATAAAAATCGACCGGTTGGTCGAGCAAGGATGATCAGTACGGCAACCACCGTTCCGACATGCGCACAAACGTCGAAAAGGAGCATGGACTGACTGCGCGGGTCGAGGTTGAAAAGCCCCTGCCCCAGTGCCAAGTGTGCGCTACTGCTGATCGGAAGAAACTCCGTCAAGCCCTGAAGGACACCCAGCACGATCGCCTGGATGTAAGTGAGTTCGCTCACGTCGGAGCGTTCTCTAGAAGGATGTATCGAGACCGGATCATGTATTGAAACATCGACAGGGCGGTGATGATAACCGTTGCCCAAACAAGGATGAGCTTGATCGTTCGCGCCGTTTCGAGGGAAATTGTCGTGCCCTCATGTGCGACGACGAGCAAAATGACAGGTGCGGCGATGCTCTGCATCCACATCTTCAACTTCCCGTGGATCGATGCCCCGAACGCCTTGCCCATCGACTCATTGTACCCGCGCAAGCTCGTCACGAGAATTTCGCGACCGACGATAAACACGACCATCCATGTTTTCATCTCGGTGACGTTGTGGCCATCGGCGTCTACGAATTCCGAACCCGCGAACAAGATGAACGCCCCGCATACGAGTAGCTTATCAACAAGCGGGTCCAGGATTCGCCCGAGGGCTGTGACCTGACCCCACTTCCGCGCAAGATACCCGTCGAGAAAATCGGTCGCAGCGGCGACGATAAATAGCCCCGCTGCCAGCTCCAGCATCCACGGCTTGGGGTCTCGCTGAGAATATTGTGCAAGAACCGCGCAGAAAATAATCGCCAGTACAAAGCGGGCAAGCGTAATCTGGTTGGGGAGGTTCAGGGCTTTGCTCATCCGTGGAGCACCTGAAGCGGCGTTGAGGTCGGGGTCGCGATCAGGTCGTACCCTTCGCGAGCGACGCATCGAACGGTTGTAAACGAGCCGGGCGTCGTGTCGATGTCCTGCACGATGGTCACACTATCAACTCCGGGTGCTTGCCCTTCGTGCCTGCCAATGGCACCAGCCTCCTGCATTTCGTCGATCAACACGGGGAAACTCGCTCCGATGCGATTGTCCGCCCGCGCGAACGCGACGTCCTGCTGCGTTTGCATCAATTCGTCAACGCGAGCTTGTTTTTCCTTATCGGGCAGCTGCCCGGCCATCCGTCCAGCGGGCGTGTCCGGTTCAAGCGAGTAGGGAAACACGCCCAGCGCGTCAAACCCAAACTCGCGAACAAACGTAACGAGTTCGTCGTGCTCAGCCTCTGTCTCTCCAGGGAAACCCGCGATCAGCGTCGTGCGGATACTGACTCCAGGAATTCGATCACGAATCCGTCGAAGCAGGTTTTCCGTATCCTCTCGCGTTACGCGCCGATGCATGGCTTTGAGCATTCTGTCGTTGATATGCTGCAACGGAATATCAATGTAGTTGCAAACGCGCGACGAGTCGGCGATTGCGTCGAGCATGTCGTCGGTCAAGACGCTGGGATAGACATACATCAGGCGAATCCACCCGACCCCGTCAACGTCGTTCAGTCGTCGAAGCAAACCCGCAAGTCCTCCGTCGATCGGATCTTCGCCAACCCCATAGCTGGTGGTGTCTTGCCCGATGAGACTAATCTCGACTGCGCCATCTGCGACAAGTTCGCGCGCTTCGCGCAGAATCATCTCCGGCGGTTTGCAATGCATGCGCCCGCGAATCGATGGGATTGTGCAGAACGTACATTTCTGATCGCAGCCCTCGCTGATCCGAAGATAGGCATAGTGGCGAGGCGTGAGGCGCACGCGGGCGGTATCAATTTGCGTAAACGGATGGTAGTCCGCGAGAAAGAGATCCGTCTCGCGTTTTGAAGGTGTGTCGCTGCCTAGGACCGCTCGAACAACGTCGTCTCGACTGTTGACACCGACGAGCGCATCGATCCCGGCGATCCGTTCGAGCATCGCCTCTTTGTCACGCTGGACGAGACACCCCGCAACGACGACGCGCTTCAAGTCGCCGCTGGATTTTCGTGCAACGAGTTCGCTAACGACCTCGTCCGCCTCTGTCCGCGAGGCCTCGAGAAATCCGCAAGTATTTACAACTGCAACATCCGCGTCTTCCTCGCTGGAAATCACGCAGCCCGCCTCCGCGAGCAGTCCGAGCATCTTCTCGGAATCGACCAGGTTTTTCGCGCAGCCAAGTGCGACGAAGGCGACCCGTGTCGGTTTAGATTTCCTGTCAGGCTTCATTTTGGCAAGTTTCCGGTCATGCAGCGACGCATCGTCTCGATGTCCATCCTGTGCGGGTATTATATCGCGGAAGCGTAATTCCGCGATACTCTTTGAGGTCGGCGCATAAAGTTGGCCCGCCCGGACATGCCGGACGGGCCTGAATTATTGGTCGCTGCTATCAGGCAGCATCGTCTGCCGCCTAATGCAGCCTACCTATGTTACTTTCCAATTGACCACCTCCTTCTTTTGACGGACTCCCGAGTTCGACAACAGCAAAATCCGCCGCCGCCCAGGTCTCACCCGTCCCGCAGATCGTCATCCATGGGCACCACAGGCGATGAAGACCGCCACGGATCGACAAAGCCCGGTGGAGTTTCCAAGCCACAGACCCAACGCCCGAATTTCGCGTTTGGATCATGCGGCCCGTTCACCTCACATCAACATTATACACGCCCGCGGGGGCGAATTTCAAATAAAAAATTCAAATAATGCCGATGATTTTCGGAACGACAGGTTATCGGGCTAACGCTTGCGGGCGTATCCGGTGAGTTGCTGGCATCTGTCAGGGCATTCTGATAGTCTCTTGCGACTTCGGGATCGGGGTCTTCCCGTGATTCGTGAAATGCGTTTGGTTGTGAGGAACTCTATCGTGGCGACTTCGGGCAATCGATTGAAGGCAGGTATCGGTCGGCGACTCCGCTTCCTATCGCGGTACATCCAGCGTCCCAGCGTTGTTGGGGCTGTCGCTCCAAGCTCTCGAGCGCTTTCGGCTGCCGTGGCAGAGCCGTATCGCCGCTGTGGGCGTCGCTGCGATGTGCTCGAAGTCGGCGCTGGCACCGGACCGGTCACACGGCATCTTGGAAAGATTCTCAAGCCAAACGACACGCTCGACATCTGCGAGATCGAGCATGACTTCGCAGACATCCTCGAACGAGACGTACTCTCTTCACCCGACTTCACAAAACCCAAAGCCGATGGCAGGGTTCGCGTGTTGCGACATGCGATTCAGGAACTCTCGATCGACAAGCAATACGACTTCGTTATTTCCGGTTTGCCACTGACCGCTTTTGAACTTAGCGACGTCGAAGAAGTCTTTGATGTCATCCGTCGCTGTCTGAAACCCGGCGGTGTCTTTTCATATTTCGAATATATTGGGTTGCGAAGAACTTCCCGTGTTCTGTCCGTTGGGAAAAAGCGTGCGAGGGTCCGGGCGGTGTCTCGGTATCTGACGACCAACATTCGCGAGCACGAATTCGCCCGCGAAAAGGTCATCGGCAATCTGCCGCCAGCCTACGCTCGTCACCTGCGATTCGAGACAGCTTCGGCGTAGCGAGCCTCGCGTCTTTCTACGTTGCCTGTTTGCGGATCGTCATATCAAAGTCGCGCA
>JAJRUK010000110.1 GCA_024277835.1 Planctomycetota bacterium
CTCGAACTTTCCACTGTCGTTCGACCGGGTGTCGATTTTTCGCAGATCAATAAGACGAGGCGGAGCGGTCTTCGTCAGGAGCTGGGACTTGCAGACGACGATTTCGGCGTTGCTGTCCCAGAAGCAACCTCGCGGCACGGCGGGCAGTTTGAAGCGGCCGTCGCAGTCTGCCTGTTCAATTATCTCGAACCAGACGTGCGCGTTCTCGTGCCTAGTGAAATGGATCAGCAGCGGCGTATTGCTCATTTTTGTGCGAGCGCCGCCAGAAACCCGAAAATGTTTTGCTCCGGACAAAAGTATCCGTTCGAGAAACTTGTCGCCATCGCCGACACACTCGCCATCGCATCGCGCGGGGAGATTTCGACTACGGCGATCGCCTGGGCGATGGCAGCGAACACAGCCATCATCGCGCCGGCGGTTTACTCGGTCGCAGAGCTGATCGGCAGCGGACTCAACGGAATGCTCTACAAACATGATCCGGAACGGTCGCCGTCGGTCACGATCGCTCGACTGCTTCGAGATCGAGCAAAACAGAATCAGATGAAGGAAGTCGCGCGCGGGCACGCCTACGAAGTGTTCGGAATCCGTCGGCGCATCGATCAGATCATCCAGGTCTATCAAAACGTGCGAGACGGAAACGCCGCGGGCGACGGGATCCTCGACTCAGCCATTGCTGGATGACAAGCACCAAGACCGGTCGATCACGTCACGGCGACAGTCGGGACAGCGCCTGCTGCGCGGCTGCATTGGCCGGCTGACTCGCCAGCACCTTTCGATACTCGCGAATAGCACCGACGCGGACGCCCTGTTGTTCCAGCACGCCCGCAAATTCCAACCTCGCCTGAAAATCGTCCGGATGCCGCTTCAGATGAACGGCGTATTCCCTTGCCGCATCGTCGATCCGACCCACCTTCGCGAAAAGCCACGCGAGGTTGTAGCGAGCGTTCGCGAGATTAGGATCGCCAGCGAGTGCATTTTGCAAGGAACGAATAGCCTCCGTATTTCGCCCGACCGCTGCGAGGGATACGCCCATGTTGAGCGAGGCTCGAACGTTGTCGCTTTGCTCCCTTAGAAGCTTGGCGTAGACGACAATCGACTCGTCGTATCGGCTGGCAAGCTGCAGCGCGAGGCCAAGGTTGTACATCGCATCGAGATGATGTGGATCAAGCTCTAGCACCCGCCGAAAACTTGTGGCTGCTTCGTCATATCGCTTCAACCCGTGAAGCGCTCGACCTTGGTGAAAAAAGCCATCAGCATAGTCGTCCTTTAGCTCAACCGATCGCTGAAGCGGTGGCAGCGCATCATCGGGGCGATTCAAATCGAGTAGCGCGTGCCCGACACCGCACTGGGCAACGTGGTTGAGTGGCCTTACTGCGACGGCGCTGCTCCAGAGCGAAAGCGTATCTCGATAATCGTGATTTCGTGCAAAGGTGCGACCGGCCATCAATGCCGCGACCACGGCTGCTGTTGCCAGAAAGCCGGCGCGCGTCGTCGCGTCGTTCTTGAGGGATTTTTTTTGGAACAGGTGGTACGTCGCTAGAACGATCAGCAGAACGATCGCCGCGAGCGGGAGGTACATTCGCCTCTCCGCGACGACTTCCGTCGCGATGGGAACGAAGCTCGACGTCGGCGCAAGAATCAGAAAACACGCGAGACCGAGTAGCCCAAGCGCCGACCGCCGAATCAACCCGACCACGCAAACGCCAAGCAGAACCACGATGAACAGACCCGGTATGATCGTGTCGCCGAGTGAGTTCGCGATAGGCCAATCCGCGTAAGAAACAGAGAGCGACGCGGGCCAAAGCGACAGTCGAAGATACAACACCAAGACGCCCACCTGCGTCAACAGGTATTGCCAAGGCGTGATGTCGTGAGCAAAACCAACCGATGCGCTTCGAGGTCCGCCCGCGATGATCACCCCTAGCGCGATCCATGTGGCGAATAGTCCAGCGTACATCATGGGCCGCTTGCGAACCGCAGCCACGAATCCACCAGCGACAAACACACCATCGTACAGCAAGATCATCAGCGGCAATGAGACGATCACCTCTTTGCAAAACACACCGCCCACCGCGAGTGGAACCGCCAAGATCGACCAGGCATGTGAGCGCTTTTCGTCGCCGCCGATGGCTGCGCAGGCGAAACCGGAGAGGTAGAAAAACGCGACAAGCAACTCGGTACGCTGTACGACGTAGTTGACCGTTTCGGTGTGGAGTGGATGTAGCGCCCAGATCAATGCTGTCGCGCCCGCGATATGCACGGCAACGTCGCCGTAGGTCTTACGCCAGCGCGGGTTCGTCAGCACAATACGCACGAGGGCGAACAAAACAAGCGCGTTGACTAAGTGAATAGCAACGTTCACCGCGTGGTATCCCCAGACGTTCAACTCACCCGCCGCGTAATTGATCGCAAAGCTCAGCGAAACAAGCGGTCTACCCGATAGCGGCGACTGGCGATCGTCGTTGATCGCCCCAAGCGATGAATCAATCGCCCTAATGTCAGGGTTCTTTGTAAGCCCGGGGATGTCGTCAGCAATAAAAGGCCCATCGCAACTGTTTGCATAGACCGCAAGCACCGCCGCAGCGATAACAAGCAACCAAACGCACCGTGCGGTACCCGTCCCGTTCACATACCGATCGCTGACTGACCGATCTTTCGCTGGGGCGGATTTCCGCATGACTATCGCGGACCCTTTACCGATGCGCGAAGGAGTGATCGGTAGGACCGCTCCAGTTTCGTTAGCGTCGCGTCAAGGATCGGATCTCGACCGTCGTACGGATACGGCGCTCGGGCGAGTTCGACGAACCACTTCACGACGCTGGCGAAGTCGCCCAGATCGATGTACTCCGGACCCAACTTCTTCTTAGCGGCGTTCACGTTGTGGTAGTTGCCCAACGCGACGCACAACCCGGTAGCTTCGTATCCCAGACGACAAAACGCCGACGATTCACACGTTCCGCCATCCATGAGCTTCCGCTGATAAGAAAAACGCTTGTCGGATAGCTCCAGGTCGCGCGCGATGCGGTGGCAATACGCCGTCGTCGCATGCGTAAACGCGCTGGCACGGTCGCCGACGCGAAGGATCGGCCCATCGCCCATCTTGGCGTTCGCAAGCTCGCTGGAAGTCTCCATCGCGACAACGAAACACTTCTTTGGAATCGTTTTCAGACGACATGCGGCGATCGCGCCGATGAAACCGACTTCTTCCGCCCGGGTGAAGAGAAAGTACGCATCGCAACTTTGTTTGGATCGACACAGCTCCTCGATCGCACTTAACATCGCACCCGCTCCGGCGAGATCATCGCAAGCCCGGGCGTGGATGCGCTGGCCACGAATCACCGGGTCGGGGAAATCCCACATGCCGATCGATCGCGGCGGCACCTCGCCTTTGACCTGGGCAACGACCGTATGGACTCGATCAACAGCGCCCGAGACTTTCGTCTTGATCGACTTGATCGTCCCCTTGACCCATTTGCCATCTACGTCGAACTGAACGCGACTGCCGACGAAGTATTCCTTTGGCACACCGCCACGCCAGAAGGCTCGCACGCGATTTTTTCCGATCATCTTCTCCGAAACGAACCCCGGATGGTCGAGATGCGCGGTAATACACACAGGCCTGCGAATCGTACGCTTGCCGCTCTTCACGCGGACGAGAATATTGCCCACAGCGTCTCGCTTCACCGTCACCTGCTTGAATCGCTCGCAAAAACGAAGGATATGCGCGATGACCTGATGCTCAGCAAACGGAGCGGTCGGTATCGACAGGAGTTCCGTAAGAATTTTTCGCTGAATTGCTGAGAAACGAGTAATGGGCATTGGGGTATTCCTTACGTTGTACGAATCACCGGTTACAAACCGGTGCCACACTCAGAAACTACTGCGACACTTGCAAACCAGTGTCACACTCATGAACCGGTTGCAGATTCTTATTGATAGTGCTTCGCCAGTCCGTCGATCGCCGAACGCAGCGAGGCTACGTATTTCGCATCGACGTGCTGCTTGGTTTTCATCGCGGCGGACATGACCGCATGATGATCCGCCAGCTTTTTCAGATACGCGTTGTACCCGTCCGCACCCGGTGCGACCGTCTTGATTTTCTGCGTCAGAAAATACTCGGCCACGACGGTGATAATGTGCGACGCGTGTTGTTCCTTCGTGGCGACCCATCGGGCAGCCTGGTTAAAA
>JAJRUK010000111.1 GCA_024277835.1 Planctomycetota bacterium
CCCGCCCCCAGAATCCCCGCCAACCCCCGCTCAAACAGAACTAACGCCTCCAAAAACCCCATGATTCCCCCCCTGAGCCGCGCGACTTTAGCCCGTGCGGGCCCCCGACGGTATGGGCCGTATAGCAAAGACTGCCATATCACTCTCCAAGCCTGCCAGACCCGGTTTCACTAGCGGTTTGACAAGTCTCACCCCATCCGATAATATACTTAGTTGATCGCTCAACCAAGTTGGTCGGGTAGCGACCTGTGGGATGGAGATTTGAAAACGATCGCTAGCGGCGGAGTAGAGGGGGAGCGATTACACTAACGTTGCCAAACAGAGGAGAGAAAAATGACACAGCCAAACTCACGGACAATCGTCGGCCTGTTGATGACACTCGCCGTTGCTTCGATCGCGCGAGCGGAGGACCACACGCTGCGGCATACCGCGATCATCAACGCACCGGTCGAGAAAGTCTGGGACGCGTTCGCTTCAACCAATGGGTTACGAAGTTGGATCGCCCCGAACGCGGACTTCGACCTGCGCATCGGCGGGAAGATGCGCGTGAATTATCACCCGAACGGCGTACTCGGTGATGCGAATACCATCGAGAACACGATCCTGAGCTTTGAACCGCTGAGTATGCTATCACTGCGGGCGACGCGCGCACCTGCGGGGTTTCCGTTTGCAAACGCAATCAAAAACACCTGGTCTGTGATGTACTTTGAACCAATGGGCAAGTCGCATACGCGTCTGACGATCAGCGGACTTGGCTACACCGACGACGCTGAGTCGCAACAGATGCGAAGCTTCTTTGACTGGGGCAATGACGCGACCTTTCAACAACTCAACGAGATGTTTGCGGGTAAAGCCTCCCCGGATGATCGAAACGCGAACAACCGATCCACCCCCGTGTCAAAGCGACAGCTCGTCAAGGAGGTTACCGTCGCGGGATCGCTTGCGGCTGTCTGGCACGCATGGACGACCAACGTGGGTGCGAAAGCGTTCTTCGCCAAGCAGCCGCAAATCGAACTAACGCCCGGTGGCACCTACAACATGCACTTTTTCCCGGACAAGCCCGTCGGTCAAAAAGGTGCCGAGGGGTGCAACGTGCTGACGTTCTTACCGATGCAGATGCTCGCGTTCGACTGGTCGGCCCCGCCATCGATCCCCGCCCTGCGAAACTCCGGCGCGAAGGCGCAGGTGATCGTCGAGCTTACACCGGTAGGCCCATCGAACACAAGAATCAGACTCACGCATACCGGGTTTGGCAGTGGAGCGGACTGGGAAAAGTACTACGATTACTTCGACAAAGCATGGGATACGGTTCTTGGCAGGTTTAAGACGACGATCGACCATCATGACACGCGCATGGTTCGTGCTGACGAGACCTGGGTCGATGGCGCAACGATCGTCTCGATTATTTCGCACCCTGCGAAACGGCAGGACTTTGAAATCACCGTCCCTGCGAGCACCGACGAGGTGTGGAAAACGCTTACGACCCCGGCTGGCATCAAGACCTTCGTCGCAACCGACGCGACGATCGAATTGAAACCTGGCGGAAAGTACGACTTGCACGAAGGCACGCCCAATACGGTCATGGCCTTCATTCCCAATCGAATGCTCGCCGTCACCGGCAGCGCCCCGCCGCAATTCCCCAACGTCCGGAAAGGCGGCACGTGGGCGGTGATCTATCTCGACAAGATCGGCGACAAGAAAACACGAATTCGCATGGCTAGTGTAGGCTGGAAAGAGGGTGACGCCGAGTTCGACGCGGCTTATGATTACTTCCTAAAGGCCAACGCGACCTTCATGAACATGCTCCATCGGAGGTTTGTAGAAGGACCAGTTTAGATCAACAAGAATGCCCACGGCGGATAGTCGCGTCGTGGAAGACAATCACACCCCGGAAAACGAAATGGAGAGAACCATGGCAGGTAAAGTCAACCCGATCCCAGAAGGATGTCACTCAATCACGCCGCACCTGATCGTCGACGACGGCGAGAAGGCGATCGACTTTTACACCAAAGCGTTTGGCGCGAAAGAACTGTTCCGCGTGCCGTCGCCCGGCGGCATTGCTCACGCCGAGCTACAAATCGGCGACTCGCACATCTATCTGTGCGCCGAATGCCCGGAGATGGGCGCGAAGTCGCCCAAGGCGTACGGCGGATCGCCCGTGGGAATTCATCTGTACGTCGAAGATGTAGACACCGCCTTCAAGACGGCGCTCGACGCTGGCTGCAAGGAAACAATGCCTTTGAGCAAGATGTTCTGGGGCGACCGCTACGGAAAAGTCATCGACCCCTTTGGCCACACCTGGAGTCTCGCAACGCATGTCGAAGACGTCCCGCCAGAAGAGCTTCCCGCGCGAGCGGAAGCGGCGATGTGCGGTCAGTAGTTGCGGGTTCCGGCTAAGACAAATGAACGAAACGCGCAATACGACTAGGCTCAAGCTGTGACCGACGATGGGTGCCACTGGCGGCTCGCCCACCAGTGTGATGATTGACAACACTGGCAGCAAGCTGCCAGCGGCACCCGCCACACGTAGCGCAGCCGGGCGCAACTCGCGGTGAAGAGTCCTTGTTGAAATCCTCGACATCCTTGATGTCGAGCGTCCGCGCG
>JAJRUK010000112.1 GCA_024277835.1 Planctomycetota bacterium
ATCTGCACGTTGAGCCTCAGACAGTATCGCCTCGTTTCGCGCGTCAACCCCCGTTCGTGCGTCCGCAAGTTGATCCGACTTGGTGCCAATGGCTGAACGATACTCTTTGTCGAGTTGCAACATACGATCGCCACCAGCTTCTTCCTTCGCCTCGAACATCTGGCCCATTGCACGATCGCCATCGCTTTTGATCTGCTCATCGATTGTCCCGCGCGTAATCGCCAGCAGCGCACCGAACCCATCGCTGATCGGTCGATCTTCACGATCGTCACCGACCTGGGCGCGAGTCCCCGGCGACACTTGCGACTTCGGCGCAGTGCTCGGAGCTTGTTGTAGTATTGCGGGCGTTACCATGTTGCCTATCTCGTCCGTACGTTACGGTTTCTTCTTTTTCAGTTCCTTCGATCGGCCGGGGGCTGCGTCGCGCAACCGCTGAAGAATCGCCTGCATTTTCGTCAAGTCCTCACCCCGCCGCGCCGCTTCGACGATCTTTTTCGCCTTGTCGGTATCCAGCGCGATCAGAATCTTCGCTGCCTCCTGTGGGTCGTTCATTCCGAGTAGATGCTGCACCGCGACTTTTGCCGACAGTGCTTCAAAGATCGCGATCTGCTTCTCGAACCCTTCGTCGTGACGCTCCTCGGTCTTTGCTTCGTCGATTCTCGCGGCGTCTTTGCGTTCTTTCTTAAAAGCCTGTCGCTCGTTCTCCACGCGAAGCAAAATGCTGTTGATCAGCTTCAATCGCTGATCGAGTTCGACCTGAATGCGCTCCGACTCGCGCTGCAGCAGCTCGATCTCCATCTGCGCTCGCGGGTCATCGTTGTCGATGTCTCCGAAGCGAACGAGTGGCTTTTTCTTAACTTCCTCGGTCCCATCAGCCTGTTCTTCGTCATCTTCGTTTGCGACCGGCACCAACTCATCGCCCTTGAGCACCGACCCGATCGTTCGCAGCATCGCTCCGTCGATCATCCCGGTGCTCACGAGGTAGCCCCCAAGTCCGCCGACTCCGAGTACGTTTAGCATCACGAATAGCGCGAGCATGTCGTACGTGCGTTTGATGATCCCGCCATCGCCTGTCATGCGATCATCACCTCCGCCCGACCTTCCAGACGCTCAGCCGTTCGAGCGACCTGGTACCGCTGCACGGCAATCTCGTCGAACATCGCCCGCTCTTCTTTGCTGACTTCCTGCAAGTGTCTCTGCCACTTTCGCTCTTTGAGCTTCTCAAGAGACTTATAACGAGCGTTCACGCGACCCAGATCCGCTCGTTCCACGGCAAGCTCACGTTCTCGCTTGCTAAGCTCAGTGTTTGATTCCAAAATCGTTCCGTGCAACCAGCTCTGGTAAAACCGCTGACTGCGAACAAGCCCGAGATCCAGTTGCCCCGACGACAGAACATCTCGACCGTCCACCATCGTTCCGCGAAGCGAGTCATTCAGTGAAGAAACGCGACGCTCCGCCACCGTCACAGCGCGGACCGCCTCGGCAACTTTTCGTCGCTGCACGTCGCGCTCACGCTCGCGAAGCTTGCGAACCGCTTCAAGTTTGAATCGAAACCTCTTGGCCATAGTCAATCAGCGACACGAAGACACCTTCGCACCATCTTTTTATTAAACCGCCACCGCAGCACGAGACGAATTCGCAGTCAGTTCATCGCGTACCGCCCGAATCGCACCCGCCACTTCCAACAATTTGACTTTCGTTTCATCAAACAAGGCGTTTTCGTTCATCCCCTGTTGCAGAAACGCATCAATGACTTTTTTTGACCGCACGGCGATATCAAAGTCGATATTCGCCCCCGGCGCATACGCCCCAACGTTCACGAGGTCTTCCACGTCCGACCATGTTGCCAGAACTTTGCGAACCTCCGCGGCCGCGGCGATATGCTCCTCGCTGACAACATCTGGCATCACACGACTGATGCTATCGAGCACCGAAACCGCCGGGTAATGACCGCGATTCGCCAAATCGCGCGATAACCACACATGCCCATCGAGAATGCCGCGAATCGCATCCGCGACCGGCTCATTGATATCATCACCCTCGACAAGCACGGTATATAACCCGGTGATACTGCCAGTCTCCGTGCGACCGCTGCGCTCGAGAAGTTTCGGAAGCAAGCTAAACACACTCGGCGGATACCCCTTGGTCGTGGGCGGCTCGCCGGCGGACAAACCGATTTGCCGCTGTGCCATCGCCATCCGCGTCGTCGAATCCATCATGAACAAAACGTTCTTCCCCAGATCACGAAAGTATTCAGCCACAGCCGTCGCGACGAAACCCGCACGAACACGAAGCACCGGCGACTCGTCAGACGTACTCACCACGAGCACGCATTTCTTTAGGCCCTCTTCACCAAGGTCTTTTCGAATAAAGTCGCCGACCTCACGTCCGCGCTCGCCGACAAGCGCAACAACGGTCACATCCGCGTCGGTCGCGCGGGCGATCATGCCCATGAGAACGCTCTTCCCGACACCCGTTCCTGCAAAAATTCCAAGTCGCTGCCCGCCGCCCAGCGTGTGCATCGCATCCATCGATCGAACGCCAACCGAAAGCGGCGTATCAATCGGAGCACGCCCAAGCGCCTTAGGCGCATCACGAAATACAGGATAATGCGATTCAATGTGAAAACGCGTATTCCCACCGATCGCTTTGCCCGTTGCGTCGAGGATCGAACCGAGCATCTGCCGACCCACAGGCACGTATTGCATCCCCGAATGACTCGTCACGCGATCATGCACCCCAACACCGACCGGATCGTGCAGCGGCATGAGCACGGCATGATCGCGCGTGACGCCAACGATCTGCGCAGCGACCGCATCACCAACACGCCGGTCAATCGCACAAATCGAACCGACCGAAAGCGGCAAGCCTTCCGCGTGAATCGTCATCCCCGAAACCGCGATGACGCGCCCCGTCACGCGCAGTGGCTGAGCTGTGTCGACGACGTCGCTATGATCGGAGAACAGATCAACCATCGCTCGACTCTCCAGGACCATCGTCGTCAGAAACATTTCCATCAGACGTTTTAGTACCAGTGTCCTCGTCGGCACCACGATCTTCACGACCGCCCGCCAGGAGCGACACGATCTCGTCAATCTGCGTTTCCAGCGTCGCGTCGATTTCCGTTGACGCGTCTTTCACAACGCATCCCCCCGGTGCGATCGCCGAATCAGATACCACGTTCACTCCGCCCGCCCCGTAAGCGTGGCGAAGAACAGACTCGGCGAACTCCTCGATCGCGGCGAGATCATCAGGATGCACGCGTATCGTCAAATCGGTCTTTGACTGCACGAGCTGCAGCGCTTTGTGCAAATTGCCAAGGGCAGCCTCATGGTTCAGTGTTCCGATTCGATACGTCAACTTCTTGGCAATCGAAATCGCAAAGGCGAGTAGCTCTCGCCTCGCCGCCAATTCGATCGACTCCCGTCGCCCGTTCATTTCATCAAGCACGCGCTCAATATCCGATACGATCGCGGCATGTTGCGCATCAAACTTTGCGGTAGCTTTGGTGTGCGCCTCGGTATACCCATCTGTCGTCCCGGTCTCTTTACCCTCGGCGTATCCTTTTTCGTACCCCTCACGATGTCCTTCTTCATACCCCTTCTCGCGAGCTTCCGGACCCCAGCGTTCCGCATCACTTCGAGCACTTTCGAGCATTCGCGCGGCGCGCTGTTGCGCATCTTCGACGACGGCGCGTGCCTCTTCAAGGTGGTCCGCTAGGTCCACCGACACAAGACCGTTCGCCACGCGCGCAACATCACCCGCACGAATCACCGTCGACATTACGCAGCCCTCCCGCCGCGCATCCACGCTTCATTAACGCAGTGGTCAAGCATCATACGATCATCGCCTTCTCGCCGCCGCGTCCAGAGATAATCAGCTCGCCAGCGTCCTCCAACCGTCGCACAACGTCGACGATCTTCTGCTGAGAGCTTTCGACGTCGCTGACACGAACCGGACCCATGAACTCCATGTCTTCCTTGATCAATTGCGCCGCTCGCTCGGACATATTCGACAAAATCTTGTCTCGCAGCGGTTCGGTGGCGGTCTTCAGTGCCAGCGAGAGATCGTCGTTTTCAATTTCCTTGAGAACCTGCTGTATCCCCTTGTCGTTGACGAGAATGATATCTTCGAACACAAACATCAGCCGTCGAATCTGCTCGACAAGGTCCGGATCCTGTGCGTCGAGCGCCTCCAGAATACCTTTCTCTGTCGCGCGATCCGCGAGGTTCAAGACTTCCGCGACCGCCTCAACGCCGCCCGCCTTCTGGAACGTCTGCGTCATCACACCAGAGAGGCGCATCTCCAAACCTAGCTCAACTTCGCGAATCACGTCAGGGTTTGTGTTTTCCATGTTGGCAACGCGCGTGACGACCTCAAGCTGTTTATTGAGCGGAAGACCCGCGAGGATTTCCGCAGCTTTCCCGCTTGTTACGTGCGACACGATCAGCGCGATCGTCTGCGGGTGCTCATCTTGGATAAACGTTCGCAGGTTTTCCGTATCGGTCTTGGCCAAGAACGCAAACGGCTTGCGATTCACCTGGTGTTCGATCACCTTGATGACTTGTGCAGCCTGATCGCCAGGAAGCGCTTTCTGCAACAGCATTCGTGCGTAGGGAAGACCACCCTGCTTCGCGTAAGATCGCGCGAGCGCGATGTTATAGAATTCCTCAATCACCTGCCCGCGCTCTGACGGACCAACCAGGTCGAGCTGCGCGATTTCGCGCGTAATCTCTTCAACGGTATCCTCCTCCAGGTTACTGAGCACCTCCGCGGCGACATCGCCACCAAGATTCAAGAGGAGAATCGCCGCCTTCGTGACACCTTTGAGAGTCGGTGCCCCGGACGATACTGGTTGTTCGTTCTCGTCTGCCATGAATACTCACTACATCCCTGCAATCGGGCGTCTGCACTGCCGCATACTACCGTCAGGCGTCGTCCATCCAGCGGCGGATCAACTCAGCCGCACCTTCGGGATCATCCCCGACCAACTTGGACACTTCCTCGCCGAGTTCTTGATACCTCAACGTGTCGTCATCCACTTCCTGACCCACGAGCAAACTCTCGGTGACTGAGGCTTTGCCAATCGGATGCGCGCCAGCGGTTAAGACCTCTTCGTTACCGGGCTCGACCTCATTCTCGTCGTGCACATCCGCAAGCTCTGGAAGGCGAGGTACGCTCTTCACCACGCGCATCATCATGAACATGCTAAACAGCGAGAGCATCCCCAGACCAATCTGAGGTCCGTAGCTCTTAGCCATCGCCATCGCGTCCATTCCATCTTGCCCCGCAACCGCAACAGCGCCCGGAAACGCGCTCCGTGCGCCGCCCTCAATGCTCCAGTCCATGTCCGGGTAGACATAAACTTCCACATCCTCGCCGCCCGTCGACATCACCAACTGCTCAACCGTTCGCAAGACACCAGCCACCTGATCGTCCTGGAGCTTCACGAACTCGGGATCATCATCAGCGACCGTTTCCTTGTCAGGGAACCGTGCGCGATAGAGCGATGCCACAAAACTTCGCGGAATACCAATGGATGCCTTGGCCGTCTTGGTCGCAAACGGAACATCTTCCGTCACCTCGCGTTGCGTAAGCGTCGGG